>JAGARL010000211.1 GCA_017622255.1 Methanocorpusculum sp. | reverse complement strand
TTCGGTCTGCAGTTTTCCGCCGTATCCGATAGCCGCCTCCACAATGAAGGAATGTCCGCCGAAAACATTTCCGGGACGGGTTCTTGCCTTGATGAAGTCCAGCTCGAACTCCTTTTCCATTCCCTTGACGATGAGCTCCTCAGTAATCGGCGACAGACACTGGGATGCCGGCGGGGCGGGAATCTTCGTGGTCTGCATGGCTTCGAGGAGTGCCGAGAGCTGTTCGAGAGAAAGCGTGTCTGCTTTGGTCTCCGGCTTCAACTTGGAGTAGAGGCAGATTTCCGCTGCCGTCTTTGCCCCGACCTTGGAGAAGCTGTCAACCAGGAACTCGGAGAGCGGAGGCGAAGAGGCCGCCGCCATGCGCTTTAAGACGCCGAGCTCAATGCCGTACGGATGGGGCTTGATGGCCACGGGGCACGGCGGAACGTCGGAAGAGACGCGGTCGAAGATGAACGCATCGTCGTCGAGTTCCACGCGGAACTTTGCATGCGGATTGACGATGGACGTGTATTTCAGGTACTCGAGCAGTTTCTTCTTTGCGGCGATACTGCTCTTGAACTCCAGCTCAATTCTTGTTCCGTGCGGGAGAATCCAGTCAATCTCCTCATGCGACAAAACCTCCGGCTCGTTGTCCTCGGTCTTGATGGTAAGCGTCATCTTGTGTGCAGGACGCGAGGCGTCGGTTCTGGAAATGACGGTGGTCGGCTTGCCGGTTGTCAGCTGTGCGTAGAGAACTGCCGCAGAAATTCCGATACCCTGCTGACCGCGGGTCTGTCTTACCTGGTGGAAACGGGAACCGTAGAGCAGTTTTGCATAGACCGACGGCATCTTCTCCGGGATGATTCCAGGGCCATTGTCTTCGACAACCACGCGGAAGACGTCCTCTTTGATACGGCGAACCGAGACTAAAATATCCGGAAGCACCTGTGCCTCCTCGCACGCATCCAGCGAGTTGTCGATGGCTTCCTTTACGGTGGTGATGATTCCCCTGGTCGGAGAATCAAAACCGAGCATGTGTTTGTTCTTCTCAAAAAATTCCGCTACACTGATGCTTCGCTGTTTCTTGGCAAGCTCGTCAGCAAGAACCATGCAGTACCTCGGAAACTGCGGCTTCTAAGGTCATCTCGGTCTGGACTGCGGTTTCCAGGTTCTTGAGCATGACCGTTCCGGCATCTGCCTCTTTTCCGCCGATAACAACCGCATGGGTTGCGCCGGACTTTAAGGCAGAGGAGAGCTGTGCGCCGAATCCTCTGTCCAGCAGGTCCATGACAGCAGGAATGCCTGCCTCGCGGAATGCGGCAGCGGCGGCATAGGCGGCGTTTCTGGTCTCTTTGGTGCAGACGACCGCAACTGAAGGTCCGCGGGCCGGCTTGAACTCGCCGATAGAGACGGCAACGCGGTCAAAGCCGATTCCAAATCCGCAGGAAGGTGTGTCTTTTCCGCCGAATAAGTGGGCTAAGCGGTAGACGCCGCCGCCTAAAATCTGGTTCTCTGCGCCTAAGTTGTCGGCGAATCCTTCAAAGACCATGCCGGTGTAGTAGTCAAGGCCGCGGGCAATGCCGAAGTTGTAGACGACCGGGATGTTCTGTGCTTCAAGGAAGCCGAAGGTCTCTTCGATGCGGGCTTTTTCCGGAATGTCGCCGACGACGGCAAAGACTTCGGCAAGGCTCTGTGCTTTGGTAAGAGCGACAAGCGGTTCGAAGAGTTCCGGCTTTCCAAGGGATGCCACGGTGTTTTTCAGGAGGTCTTCATCTCTCTTGTCGAGAGCGGACATGACCTTCTTCTGTTCAACCGCGTCGAGGTCTGCTAAGAGAGACTTCATCGGAGCGAGGTGTCCTACTTTGATGATGAAGTTAACCCCGGTGCATTTGAGAAGGGAGTAGGCAAGGGCGATGACTTCGGCATCGGCGGCGGCAGAGTCTGCGCCGATTAATTCACAGCCGAACTGCCAGAACTGCCGGTAGCGTCCTTTCTGCGGGCGTTCGTAGCGGAAGCATTCTTCGAAGTAGAACCAGCGAAGCGGTTTTGGGGCGACCTGTGCTTCGTTTACGTAGGCACGAATGGTCGGAGCAGTAAGCTCCGGGCGAAGGGCGATGCCGCGGCCTCCTTTGTCTTCGAAGGCGTACATTTCACCAAGGATTCCCTCTCCTGATTTGAGGACGAAGAGTTCCTGTTCCTCGAACATCGGGGTAACGATTTCGCCGTAGCCGAAGGAGGCGGCGACTTTTCTCATCTTCTGTTCGAGTTCACGGCGCTGGGCCATTTCATCCGGAAGGAAATCCCGGGTTCCGCGTGGTTTCTGTATCATTTATTTTCTCCGTGGGGCTGATCCGATAAAACGTTTCCAGGCTGATTCGTTTCCAACCCAGACATCTTCTTTTTTGATTCTTGACTGCAGGTAGAGGGCAAGCAGGATAAGACCGATTCCTAAGTAGAGGAGGGTTACGTCAAGCATCCCGCAAAGGGCACAGCCGAACCAGGAAAGGGCAGTGATTAACACTCCCTGATAGGCGGCTTTTCGGTAGCCGGGCTGTCCGGTTCTGACGAAGATTCGCGTGTCGCGAAGCCAGAGGAAGGAGACTGCGGCGGCACCGAATAAGCCGACGAAGAAGATGGGATCAAGAGATGGAACCATGTTGTGGTATATATTTGGCGGGAAGGTACTTTAACATGGTGCAAGAGTTGTTTGCAGGCAGTTTTTCCGAAGGCTTAGGGTGTTCTGGAAAAAAACGCTGATTACGCTGATGCAGGCGTTTCACGCCTGCGCAGCTCGTCGCACAACCTGAGCAGGTATGTGCTCCCGACTCGCGCTTGTCGCTCTCGTCCGTCGCTGTCGCTCCTTTCAGTCGCGACCTGCTGTCGCAGCCGCTTTGGAG
>JAGARL010000024.1 GCA_017622255.1 Methanocorpusculum sp. | reverse complement strand
TTGAGCGTTATCAGAAGCGTTACCAGACTGTCTTTGCCGCCGGAGTAGGAAACCGTCGGCGTTAACTCAGGATTCTTGGAGATGACGTCGCGGACAAACTCCACAGACTTGTTCTCATAGATGTCAAGGATGTTCTTGTTCGCCTTGATTGCAGACTCCCACGAGGTTGGCGCAGTATCTACGATTGGCTTCTGGGTTCTGCGGGTACGGACTAACTGACCGCGGGTGGCGCCGACCGTTTCCTCGTAGGACATCTTGGCGCGGCCTACTGCCACGCACTCGCCTGCCTCGCTCATGACAAAGACCGCATCGCCGACGGAAATATCCGGCGAGACAAAGGTCACACCCGGCATTAAAACACTGCTTCCGTCTTTAATGTAGCCTGCCGCCTCGTCATTCACGCGGATGATGCGCTTCGTCGGATTGACAAAGGCTGCCGCCGCCTCGCGGGGAAGAACCTCCCAGCGCTCTTCTGCCGGCAGATAGCGGATTGCACAGACCACAGCGCCGCCTAAGATAATCTCCTCCATCCGATCCTCATCCGGGACTTTGTTCAGAATGGCTATCTGGTCCTCCGGAATTAACGGGCAGCCGAACTGCTCTTCAAATAAGCGGTTGACTAAGTTTCGGTCGCGGTCAAAGGCAGGGCGTACATCTCCCGGCGGGGTAACAGACACAGGGCGTGTCTTTTCTCCGCAGGAACACAGGCGTCCCATTACCGGGGCGTGGCATTTATCACACCAGTAAAACGGGACCGGTGCGAGGAACGGGGAATTTTTTGCAGGTCTTCTCTGGGCCATTTTTACTCCAAAAGCAGCATCATTACAGTAGTCATCGGCGAATCAAGTTTCTTTCCGCCCGGAACATCCGAACAGGTGAGGATGCCAAGCTCCCAGCCGGCGGCTTTTGCGGTCGCATAGACATCAATTCCTGCCGCTTCCATACTGGGGCGCATCTTTTTACGCAGGCGGCAGTCGGAGGCTGTTGCCCCCTTCTCCTTTGCGGCGCAGGATTTGCACCAGCCGCACTGGTGTCCGGTGTAGGTGAGAACTTTGTAGAATCCGTCTGCAAAGGCAGTCTTTTCCAGCTCGTACATCATCTGCTGAACATAGGCGGTAAGCTCACGGGTGACAAGGCGCTCAGGCCCTGCTTCTCCGACATCTCCGTCGAAGCGGACCAAAAGGGCAGTCTTGAACTCTTTGAGAACAGCCGCAGTCTCCTTCGGCGTCGGCGAGTAGGGAGGACAGCCAAAGCGGCGTCCGAATCCCTGACAGCCGAAAAGGCATTTCATCCGCACCCATTCCGCGGTAACAACCGCTGAGGCAGGAATTGCCGCGGCATCTCCGCCTTTCTCGCGGACGATGCCTGTCAGTTTTGCGATTTCCTCTTCAAGCGTGTTCATCCTTTCCTCTCCGGCGAACCGCCTCTTCGATAATCTGCGTAGAGGAGGTGAACTGCGACCCGGTGTATGCCCCGATTCTGACAACCTCGGCGCGGATGCCGCGCTCGGCAAGCTGGGTGCGCAGTTTTTCCTCATCGAAATACTGGTTGAACCCTAAGGTGATGATATCCGGGTCGATTTCGCGAATCGGGCGGAACATATCCTCCTGATCGCCTAAGATTGCGTGGTCAACGCATTTTAGGGAGCGAATCATCATGAGACGCTGTTCCTCGGAGACGATGGGGGCTGGTTTATGGCGGACGTTTCTGACCCGGGAGACGATTACCCAGAGTTCGTCACCGAGTTTCTTTGATTCGGAGAGGAAGTGCACATGCCCCGGATGGAGGATGTCAAAGGTACCTGTTGCGACAATCTTTTTCATATTATACGATATCCAGATGTTTCGGCTGTCCGTTTCTGCCGTATGCAGCCCATGCCGTTTCATCAAAGGGCTGGCCGACGATGAGATGAATCTGACCCGTTTCTGCAAAGGTCGCAAGATCCGCATCAGAGGGGGTGTATGGTCCTTCGGGGTGGCTGTGCGCTGTTCCGGCAAGTCCCATCCCTAAGGGTATCATGTCCATAAAGATGGATGCGGAGTCTTCGGATGTGACCGTGCCGGCGATGGGGTAAACGGTGTTGATGACCCCGTCTTCTGCGCCCAGCATGACCATGTATTCGTTTGGGTGTGAGGATTTTCCCATCTCAAGCAGAAGCCTGAGTGTTTCCTTCTCTATCGCCCGGACAAACATGCAGTTAGTTATATTGGCACGCAGATATGATAATCTAATCTATGAGTTCGGTGGAGTTTGCAGGAGAGGTTATTCCAGTATCCGTGGTGCGTTCTGCACGCCGCCGGACTGTGGGAATCACGGTTAAGGAGTCAGGAGAGGTTGTTTTGCGGATTCCGCCGCAGGTATCAGAGGCAGACGCTCTGCGGTTTGCGCAGGAGAAGGCGGAGTGGATTGTGCGGCACAGAGATAAGTTTGCGGCGCGAAAGAAACAAACGCGGGAGTATGCAGAAGGAGATGTCATGCCGTTTTTCGGGCGGGAGCTTACTATCCGCCGCGTGGAGGGAAAGACGCTTCGGGCAGAACTTGACGGTGATGTTCTGCGGCTTTTTGCCCCCGAAGGTACAGATGCCGCGGGCTTTCGGGAGGCGGTTGTTTTTCTGTACCGGAGAGAAGCACTTCGTCTTCTGCGCCCGCTGGTGTCCTCTGTTGCAGAAGCCGCAGGTGTTGAGCCGCCGGCGCTTCGGGTGCGTCTGCAGGAGCGCAAATGGGGATGCTGTACGCCGAAGAACGGAATTATTCTGAATGTGCGTCTTCTGCTGGCTCCAGAACTTGTTATCCGCTATCTGGTAGTGCATGAGGTAGCGCATATCAGATTCCGGCATCATCAGGAGAGTTTCTGGGCGGAAGTGGAACGGCTGATGCCGGAGTATCGGGAGGCGGAGCGGATGCTAAAAGAGGATGGGTGGCAGTGGGTTTTTTGAAATCCGGACAAACAGAATTATCCCCCGCAAAAACCCACATATAACCTAGAATGCAGTATCTGGTATTTGACCCGCGTTTTGGTGCCGCCGGAGATATGATTCTCTCCGCCCTGTTAGCTCTTGGTGCAGACCGCAGTGCCGTTTCCCGTGCAGTATCTGCGGTATCGAACCTCACTATTGAAGAAACCGAGCG
>JAGARL010000210.1 GCA_017622255.1 Methanocorpusculum sp. | reverse complement strand
GGATTCATTTTCTGGTTTTATGCGGAGGTGAATTTCTGTTTTGCAGGGTTTACGAGCGGCTTTCCGGCAGTTATTTTCGGGAGAGAAATCCTATCCGAGAAGAATATTGGTCGTAATGTCTATTAACTGTGTTGCTAATTTTTGTGGTTGAGTTTCCTGTTTGGCTTTGGATATATTTGGAAAAAGGCAATCCACGAATCAGCGCGATTCGTTAGAGATTCGCGCTGATTCGTGGATAACTCTTTTCGAGTAAGAATGGAGACAAATTGCATCATCTCCGCACTGGGCTGAAAATCCTCTATTTTTGTAGGATTTATCTACAGACTTTCATGACTTCCATTCAGCAGAGTATTTTTCGCCTCTAAATACTGGCAAAATGTTTCAATTTCCAATCCACTCAGCCACGCTTCAAAAATCCTACTCGGATAGGATTTCTCTCCCGAAAATAACTGCCGGAAAGCCGCTCGTAAACCCTGCAAAACAGAAATTCACCTCCGCATAAAACCAGAAAATGAATCCTCTTTCTCCCCCCAAAAAGAAAATCCTGAATTAAAAAGAGATTATACTCCCCCTCACCGACACACCCGAAACACTCCATCCTCACACACAAAGAACCCCTCCTTTTCCATCTCCGACAAAACCAAAGACACACTCTCCGCCGGAAAACCAACTGCCTTTGATACTTCCTCCACCGACGAAGAACCCCGCATCAGCATCTCCTTCAGCACTGCACCTCGCACCTGCCGGTGTGAGCCCTCGAACTTTGACTGCTTCACATACTGCCGGCTCTTCCGGTTCGGATTCCCGACAGCCCGTTTCATCTCCGTTCCCAAATCCATCAGCGCCCAGTACCACTCGCGGCTTCTTCCAGCGGGAAGCATGGCCTCAACCAGCGGGAAAATCTCTGCATCATCTACTGTCTCGCGCCCCCGGAAAAAGAAATGAATAAACACCCGCCGGATATTCGTCTCAATAAAGACCACCGGAGCATTGTAGGCAAACGCGGAAATCGAGCAGGATGTCGCCTTGCCGATTCCCGGAAGCTTCTCCAGCTCCGCAGGAGTTGCAGGAAACACACCGCCGAGTTCATCCGTTACCATCCGGCAGAGCTTTTTCAGATACAGCGCACGCCGGTTATACCCCATCCCCTGCCATGCGGAAAGCACCTCAGCATCCGCGGCGTCGGCAAGAGATTCTGCGGTTGGGAACTGTTCAATAAAGCGGGGAAAAATCTCTGCAACCCGCGGCACCTGCGTCTGCTGCAGCATAATCTCTGATACTGTAATCAGATACGGGTCTGTCGTATGCCGCCACTCCATATCATGGCGTCCGCAGGATTCATAAAACGAAAAAACAAAATCCTGAAAATCCGCGATAAGGGAAGGGGTAACTCCCTCCTCTTGTAAGCGGCTGGAAAAATCCGTCTCAAACATCAGACACCAGACGGTTAATCAGCACCTCGGAGATATCTGCGCTGTACTCTGTAATCCGGTGCATACTCTGCACAATCTGATTCACCGCAATAGCTTCCTGCGCCTTCATCTTCCGCGTTACATCGCCGAACTGATGATACTGCGGGTCCAGTTCATCTGCCTGAACGATAATCTGGTTTGCCTTGGAAATATTTCCCGAAAACACTGCCTGGATACATTTGTTAAACACATCGAGCGACTCTTCTCCCAGGTCGGTGAGCTTGGGAAGAAGGGTGCGGTCCACTCCTTTATCAATCAGCACCAGGACAGACTCGGCAATCAGCACCGCGTGATCGCCCACACGTTCAATCGTCTTGGAAATCTGATAATACGTTGCCGCCATACGCGGAGTGATATTCATCCGAAGCGCCAGCGCCGGGTTGTCGATAATCAGCGAGAACTGACGGTGAATCAGCCAGTGCAGCCGGTCCACATCCGTATCGCGGGCCGCAACATCCTCTGCCAGCTCGCGTTTACCCTGTTCTAAGGCATAGAGCGCATCCTCATGCATGGCTTTGGTAATCACATACATGCGGCGGATGGTGTTTTCAAACGGCATCTCACTCGGGTTTAAGATGTCCTTTAAGGTGATACTGTTCTCCGCCTCGTCTGCGACCTCCTGGCCAATGGTCATCTGGGTAAACTTGCGGACAACCTGCCGGACCTTCGGCGGGATACGTCCTGCGGAGGTGATTTTAATCACGGTAAATCCGCTGATGTATGCACCGATTAATGAGCGGAGAAGCATCTGCGGGTCCGGGTAGTCCTTTAAGGGAAACTCCTTGACCTTGGTGGTCCGGTCGTACTGAATATTCGGGGTAATCAGAAGCGTGCCGTCAGCCTGGGAGACGACACCTATTGGGTCATTTTTCTGAATGTTGCGTTCCCGAATCCAGGATTTCGGGAGAGAAAGAACATATGATGAGCCGCCGGTCACCTGAATCTTTCTGATTTCCATAAAATAGTATTTGGGATGGATTCTATAAATACTATAGAGTTCATGTGTAGCTCAATAGTGTTTTCGGGGACAGAGACAGATTACAATACGAATACTATAACATACAGAAAAGTCGGCAAAAGAAAGGAGGTAATCCGATCATAATAGGTGGTTAATGACTCCGCCTGACCGGTTCCGCTCCAGATAAGTTTACAGCAAATAATTCGTCTTGTAAGGATATAATCATTTGCCTGATTGCCCCATTGCGGGAGAAAACAATGAAGGTTTGACCCCTCATTGTCTTTTGGTTAGTATCAGATACCATGCTCGGATTTCTCTGGACACTGCTATCAGAATACCAACCACGAAGAAACTTATCTGGAGCGTTGTATCACCTCCATTTCATTTACTCCGGGTCATTACTCCGGGCATCTTATGATTCAATCTTCAAGTATATAAACCCCTGACCGCGTGGCACGAAAGTGCCCTATGTCTGAGGTCCGTCGCCCTAAAATGACGAGATATCAGTCATGGATTTGAAAAATACCTCTTATTTGCAGGAAAAACGCACTTTCGCGAAGTGGTTCTGACAAACAAAGAAAAGGAGGAAAACCCTCCAAAAAATTATGCCAAAAGTTCTCTGATGACAGAAACCAGGGTATTTATCTCGCTTTCCGTGTTGTAGAAGGAAACGGTTGCCCGAACCGTTCCGTTTTCGGCACCGAGACGCCGCATCAGAGGCTCTGCGCAGTGCATGCCGGAACGGACGGCAATTCCATGTTCCTCATCCAGCCATGCGGAAACCTCATGCGGGTGAACGCCTTCGATGCTGAAAGACACTGCACCAACGCGTGCATCCGCATCCCGGCAGGCATAGACGGTAACACCCTCGATTTTTTCGAGACCGTCAATCAGCAGGTCGGTGAGTTTTCTCTCGCGGGCAGAAACAGCATCCATCCCTACGTTTTCGAGATAATCAACCGCCGCACCAAGTCCAATGCCGCCGGAGACGTTCGGCGTTCCTGCTTCATACTTTGCATAGCCGGATGCCGGAACAAAGCTGTCATCAGAAACACTTTCCACCATGCCGCCGCCAAGGAACAGCGGTTCGAGATTCTCCTCCCGCATCCAGAGAACACCGGTTCCGGTTGGTCCAAGCATCTTGTGTCCGGAGAAGATGTAGTAGTCAGCGCCAAGGGCTTCCACATCCACCTTCCGGTGCGGGGCTGCCTGAGCGCCGTCAACGCAAAGCGCGACTCCCTTCTCTTTACAGAGTCTGCCAATCTCTTCGACCGGTGTCACCGTTCCGGTAACGTTGGATGCATGCGTGACGGTAACGAGCCGCACGCTCTTGTCCTCTTCCAGGATGGCGCGAAGTTCGTCCATATCAAGGGTGAAATCATCTCTGATTCCCACAATGCGCAGGTTCACGCCCTTTGCGGCTAAAGCACGCCAGGGAAGAAGATTGGAGTGGTGTTCGAGGATGGTTGCAACAACCGTGTCCCCTTCTTTGAAGGGGAAGCCGCGGGCAACCATGTTGAGAGCTTCGGTGGAGTTCTTCGTGAACACGACCGTTCCTGCCTCTCCGTTGATGAACTTTGCAACCTTCTGGTGTGCATGCCAGTACTTCTGGGTTGCAATCTTTGAAAGCCGGTGGATACCGCGTCCGACGTTTGCGCGGTAGTTCTGGTCGAACTCGGCGGCCGCAGTGATTACGGACTGCGGAGAGAAGGAAGTTGCTCCATTGTCGAGATAGATGATATCTCCAATCATCGGGAAGTCGGACCGAATCTTTTCGACATCAAGCTCCGGGACTGCCGGTTCCGGCGTGTCGTCCACCAGATTTTCCCGCTGGTGTTCCGGCATTAAGTGGGCGACGGATGCAGGTGTGCTTCTCTTCACCGGCTTTTCGGTTAAGTCAAGACCTTTCTCGCGCACCAGCTCCTTCATCTTCGGCGGAAGCTCTTTCCACCGCCAGAGTCCCCAGGAGATGTACTCTTCCGGCAGGCCGCGGTCTGCCGCCCAGCGGTTCAGGAACTCATCCCAGCGCTCTGCCATTGCAGGGTGCGTTCTGTGCATGTTCTCCTGTTCTGCTTCGAGCATGGCAGGACATAAGTAACAGCCGATTCTCTCATAGCCCATCTCGTAGAGCGGGTTGTAGGGAACCTCTTTGAGCCAGAGATAGAAGAATACGTCAAGAGCCCGCCAGGAGCGGATTGGCGAGATGTTGAGCTGTAAGGGGTTGTTCGGGTTCTGGGTTACCGCTTCGAGCTCTGCACGGTTCCAGGACTCGTACCAGCGGTTGCCCTGTACCGTCAGGCATTCGCCGGTTTCGTTTAAGTGAACCTTTAACGGGTTGAGCTTTAAGAGCTTACAGCACCAGCGGTGGTCTTTGGCAGGCGGTCCTGCCTTTTCCACTGCCTGCCAGAAGTTTCCGGCTTTGCTGATGAACTCCACGTTCTGGGATTTCACAAACTCAATAGTCTCCGGGAACTCGAGGCCGGTGTCGATGAAGAACGCGTTCTCTACCCCTGCCTTCTGTGCGATATGCCACACGGCTGTGCTGTCCTTGCCGCCGGAAAACGAACAGTTAATCGTCGGCTTGAGGCTTAAGTTCTGGCGAATCTCACGGACTGCGGTACGCTCCATGTTCTTTAAGTGGAAGGCGTTTTTGGAAACCGCGTCAGCCCAGGTCGGGTTCGGGAGCTGTTTTGCCGGCTCCACCGCGCCAAGCTCTTTAATCTTCAGGCTTTCGCCTTTGAGGATTCCTGTTCCGTACTTGGATTTGTAGCGGACAATGACGATACCGTCCTCGATATCCTGCGGTTTTACGGCAATCTTTTTGCCGCCCAGTCTTCCTTCCGGAACAGAGACTGCGGCATCCTCTAAGCGGACGATTCCGCGGTCGGCCTTTCCAATCAGCCAGGGAAGCGCTTCTGCCTCGATATCCAGTGCAAAGCGCCGCTTGGACTGGTCAAAGCTGAGCCAGGCAAAGCGGACGCCGTTTGCGATGATGAGGTCGTTTCTGTCCATGCCGCCTGCTTTGTTTAAGACCAGGATGTGCGGCAGAGTGACCTTCTCGCCGAAGCGTTCCTGAATGAGGCGGAGGATTAAGTCATAGTCGGCCTTCAGGGCAGGGCGCACATCGTACGGCTGCTGCAGGTCGATTTTTACCGACTCGGTTTTGCAGGCGCAGGTTTTAGCCAGAAGCGGGATGTTGCAGTTCGGACACCAGTAGAGCTGCTTCATCAGCTTTGCTCTGATGCTGTCCTTTCTGGTAACCTCAAGTCCTAAGGACTTCGGCTTCTCCTTCGGGGCTGTTTTCTTGTGTTCCGGCTTTCTCTTCTTCTGCCGGTATTTTGGGGGACGATATTCGTGCGGCACAGTTGTGTATTATATTGGGGGTTTTTGCATAAGCCTCTTTTGTGAGAGAAGCGTATTAGTATAGTATTATGGGATTAAATCCGGTGCCGAGATTACGGGAAGGAGCAACGCCAGATGATATGAACTGGAACGAGCGGTTTTACTACTGCCTGCAAAAGCCCTTCTGGTTTATTGCAGGACTGGTCATCTTCGGCGTTCTGGCGCTGATCTATTCGGTGATGGGATTGGTCGGCGACCTGCTCGATATCGCAGTGCTTTTTATCTGGGGAATCGGTATCGTTTATCTGCCGATAGCACTTCCGGCATCGATTATCTATGCAACGGTTCGCGGCTTTAAGAAAAAAGAATAACCACTTTTTTTTTATTTTTTGTAAAACGAGTTCCCGGGAAGCGTCAGCTCTCGCGGGGTATTTCCTGACATACGGAAAAACGATACTGCTGATAACTTTTCAGAAACACAAGAAAAAGAAGTGCATCGACCGGGACTCGAACCCGAGTTTAGGCGTTGGCAACGCCTAGTGATAACCACTACACTATCGATGCTTGAACTGCAACGAGTTGCACTAATTACAATGCTGTATAAGTATTAAAGGACATCGGTTTTCACTTGGTGGATTCACGCGGGAACAACCGATTTTCAGAGAACCGGGAAACAAAACAAAATCGCGCACAAAACGCCGAGAGGGAGATTTGAACTCCCGAGGTGTTACCACCAGAGGCTTTCGAGGCCACCGCCCTTCCGGACTAGACTATCTCGGCAAACTGCTGTATCTTATTGAACGTCTTCAATAAAAAAGATATGGGGTTGATATTTACATCTGGCCTGCGCCCTTGGAAACCATCATATCATCAATGCGGATTAAGATGATTGCGGTTTCAGAAGAGCTCTGGATTGCCTGACGCTTAACTCTCTTCGGCTCAACAACACCGGCTTCCTTCATGTCGACAACCTTTCCGGTGAAGACATCAAGACCTGCATATTTGTTGCCGGTTGCGTGTGCCTGACGGAGGTCGATAACTTTGTCGACAGTGTCGAATCCGGAGTTCTCTGCTAAGGTCTTCGGGATAATCTCGAATGCCTTTGCGTAGCCCTCGATTGCAAGCTGGACACGGCCGCCGACGGTCTGTGCGTACTCGCGGAGTCTGAGTGCAAGTTCGGTCTCGACAGATCCGCCGCCGATGGTGTAGGAACCGTCTTCGATGACATCCTGAACGACACGCTTTGCATCTTCGACTGCACGCTCGAGTTCGTCGACTAAGTGCTGTGCAGAGCCGCGGAGGAGGATAGTGACTGCCTTCGGGTCCTTACACTCGGAGATGAAGGTCATCTCAAGCTCTTCGTCCATCTCAAGCTTTCCTGCAGTTCCGATGACATCCTCGGATAAGTCCTCCGGCTTGTTGATCATCTGTCCGCCGGTTGCCTTTGCTGCGTACTTGCAGTCCTTCTCTGCAACGAACTCGAGTGCGTAGATACCCTGTGCTGCAAGGTAGTACTGTACCGGGTCTGCAATTCCCTTGGTACAGAGAACGAGGTTGACGCCTGCTGCTGCGAATGCGTCTGCCATGCCCTTGAGTCTTGCACGCTCTGCCTCGGAGAATGCGGAGAGCATGTCTGCGGACTGAATCTTAATCTTGGACTTTGCCTGGGTCTTGGTAATCTCTAACGGACCGGAGAGGAATGCAGCTCTGACACCGTCAATCTTCTTCGGCATAAGGGAGTCCGGTCTGACTTTGTCGATTAAGACACCCTTGACAAGCTCTGCGGTCATGCTGTCTGCACGCTTGGTCTTGACTAAGATGTCGTCCTCGTTGATTTCCATCTTGCCGTTCTTTTCGACTGCAACGGTGCTGACTGCGTCAACGATGACTTCGCATGCCTGGTCCATGATGTTCTCGATGGACTTTCCGGTCATTGCGGTCTTGGCAATCTGGAGAAGCATCGGCTTGTCTTCCGGCGTGACATCGATTGCGAGGGAGTCGAGGATTTCGAGTGCCTTGTTCATTCCAAGGTTGTATCCCTTTGCGATGATGGATGCGTGGACACCGGTGTCGATGAGTTTCTCTGCCTGTTCCATTAAGGAACCGATCATAACAACGGCGGTGGTGGTTCCGTCTCCGCATTCGTCGTCCTGAGTCTCTGCGACCTCAACAACGAGTTTTGCTCCCGGGTGTTCGACAGCAAGTTCGTGGAGGATGGTTGCTCCGTCGTTGGTGATGACGATGTCGTCGCTTCCCTTTGCAACGAGCATCTTGTCCATACCGCGCGGACCAAGAGTGGTTCTTACAGTTGCGCCAAGGACTTTGGCTGCCATGATATTGGAACGGAGTGCTTCCTGTCCCGGGGTGCGCTCGACGTTATCTTTGAAGATAACGACAGGCTGGTTTGGATTGTATGCCATAACTAGTTATTCTCCTAACTCGTGATTAAATGGTGGATTGGACGTCTATATAAATCTGTTGTATTGGTGTGTCCAATTAGTCGATACGTTTGACGCTAAACAGCGGGTAGACCGGAACTCCTTCAATTTCTCTGACACCGCGCTTATCGAAGAGCACACAAATGCCTGCCGGGTGTGCTTTGTGGCGGCGGAGGTAGGTGACGATTTCTGCTAAGGTGTTGCCGGTTGTGATGCAGTCATCGACGATGATGCAGCGCTTGCCGGTGACCTTGCTGAAGTTTCCGGAGATGCTTCCGCAGTTGGTGTCTGCGTTGTGTTTGGACGGGTGGTAGATTGCGAGGTTTAATCCGTGCTCGGCGGCCATTAAGGTTGCAAGCGGGATTCCTGCTGCGTCAACACCGACAACTGCGTCGATTTCTTCGTCTTCGTCACAGCAGTTCTCGAAGTTGACCATGAGCATGGATGCGATGCCATTTAAGAGGGTTGCATCAGAGCTGACTGTTGTCCAGTCAATGTGCACATCCTTTGGTGCGGATGCAGTATTTTTGCCCTGGGTTAACATCCAGGTGATGGTGTCGGTGGATAAGCTGAGTTCGTCAGCAATCTGACCTGTCGGATGTCCTTCTGCATGGAGCATCCGTGCTTTTTCCATGAGTTCTTCTAAAGAAGACATGGGTACTATGTTTGTTTTTGAAGGGTATATAGTACACGAATGGGAGCGCGCAGGGCAGGGGCGAGGGAGCGAGAAGCCGAAGGCTTGCCGCGACCGAAGCTCAGGGACAGCCGATGCCGGAGAGAAGCGGAGGCATGGGCAACCAAACACCCTGGTTTTTGCGGGCAGGATGTAACAGAGCGGGGGACGGACGGAGTTTTCGCGAGACGTCAGTTGAGCGATAACGGAGTCCGGGGAGCGAACTGGGGAACGGAGAGATTTTCCCGATATTCAAAGAAAAGAGGCGTCAGCAAAAAAAGAGAAGAAAAGCAGGAGAGATTATTCCACGAAGAGAATTTCACCGTCCAAAAAACTATCGGCGTCCAGAATGATATCTCCGGATTTGTACAGTCTCCGCACCTCATGGAACGCATCCTCAAAACAGTCTGCCTCCACTGTCACACAGCGGGAAAGTGTTTCCCTGATTTCAAAGGTGAACGAATGAGAAGCAGTACGGGAAGTCATGCGAACTCCCCTCCTGCATACACATAATCCATCTCCCGCTTCCAGGCCCTCATGGTATCAAGCGAGACCGTCCCGCGTGAGAGAACACTGACCTTCTTCGGCAG
>JAGARL010000209.1 GCA_017622255.1 Methanocorpusculum sp. | reverse complement strand
GAGGATGTTCTGCACATTCGCGGAAAATGCGGACGGTACGGTGCAGATAAACCAGAATCAGAACGTCAATAACATACAGGGCGATTGCGGCGGCAAGCAGAGCCAGTCCTCCGATAAATCCGAATACAGCGACAACCGGCATACAGAGCAGGAAGAGAAGCAGACCAATCTGCCATTTGTACAGGAGCTCCCATCGGGCGGACAGTTCGGAGTCGAGTCCGGAGAGGGCATCGGAATGTGCCGAACAGGTGCAGTAGAC
Source organism: Methanocorpusculum sp. (assembly GCA_017622255.1). Taxonomy (GTDB): domain Archaea; phylum Halobacteriota; class Methanomicrobia; order Methanomicrobiales; family Methanocorpusculaceae; genus Methanocorpusculum. The sequence goes on along the minus strand of JAGARL010000209.1, from coordinate 2,487 downwards.
GGCATAAATCTGGAATCCTCCGGAAAGCAGGGCGAACAGGAGATTCAGAACCAGCAGGAAGGTGTTCGGATCGGGAAGAAATTCGTACAGAATCATGGGGACATGGAACAAGGCACTGAGAAGGAACACTTTCGCCGCAGTTCCGTATCTGGTTTCTACGGTTCGGAGCGGGTAGATGAGATACGCATAGAAACCGTAACCGAGGATGTACAGGAGAAGGTTCAGAATTCGCAGTCCTGTTCCCCATCGCAGACCTTCCAGCAGGGTATCGTTCAGCAGAAGATCGGTAGCATAGAGAAAGATCGAGAGGACAAACAATTTCGACAGCCGATGTGAGAGAATCCGGGCGTTTTCAAACTGCCGGAGCTGACGGTTATACTCAAGTTCCGCCTGTTCGGCACGCCGTTTGGGCATGGAGCGGGACAATTGTCTCTGCGTACAGAAAGAAAAACGGTTACAGGTTTCGCAGGAATCGTGATTTTTGTCCCGGCAGCAGGCGGCAATCTCACAACCGACCGTATCAAGGACATTATCACATCCGCCGCAGTTGTATGTTTCGCGGACGGTGCAGGTTTCACAGGATTTTCCGCAGGGATTGGGCATGGATACCTCCTTTCGCGGATTACAGAGAGAGTTGGAAAACGAAAAAAGCCTGCCATCCGGAAACGGTGACAAGCTCATTTGCAAGATGGCTTTGGTGGGAATTAATCGACGGAAACGACTTCGACGGTGAGGTCGAGTTCGCTGAAAAATTCCCGGATGGATTCGGGGGAATCCGTGTTCAGTTCTTCGGCGATAAGGAAGGTTCCGGTTGCGGTGACAGTGCTGCTTTCCCCGACAGTGAACGAGACGGCGACGGGAACGGCATCCTCAAATGTATACAGATAGATCGTGTCGGAAGAAATTTCATCGCTCACGAAGGTTCTGCCGGCGGTGCAGATACTGGTTGCCGCAAGAGCCGTGGAGCCGCCGCGCGCATTGGCGATATTGATAATCGACGCCTGCACCCGACCTTCGAGAAAATCCTGAAGTTTGGGAGAAAGCGAGGTGAGAACATCGGTTCCGCACAGGGATTTCACGTTTTCTTCCGAGAGGGTGAGCCGGTAGATTGTTTTTGGATCGGAATGATCGCCTTCCGCGAAGGTGGCAATGATGTTCAGAAGTTCCGGATCGGCACTGTAGATACTCAGGTACTCTTCGCTTTCCGCGATTTCTTCCAGCATGGACACGATCTGCATTCCTCGGATTTCCAGCGAAGGAAGCTCGGACTCCGTCACACCGCAGGAAGACAGCAGCACAGCCCCCAGACAAGCGGCGAGGATGTTTCTGAATCTCATAAAAAAACCTCCAATCTGAAATATACCCTATTATACAACAGATTGAAGTTTTTTGAAAGGGGTTCGGGGAAAACTTTTTCGAAAAAAAGTTTTCCCCGAGAAACTATATTTTATAAAATTTACGCCTGAGCAGCGTCTACGATCTTGGCGAACTTTTCGGGAACGAGGGACGCACCGCCGATGAGGCCGCCGTCTACGTTGACCTTGGAGAGGAGTTCAGCAGCGTTGCCGTCGTTCATGGAGCCGCCGTACTGGATGGTCATTGCTTCCGCAACAGCATCGCCGTAGAGCTTTGCAACGGTTACACGGATGAGAGCGCAGACTTCTTCTGCCTGTTCGGGAGTAGCGGTGAGACCGGTACCGATTGCCCAAACGGGTTCGTAAGCGATGATAACGTTTGCGATCTGGTCAGCGGGAATGCCTGCGAGGTCGAGCTTGGTCTGCATAGCAACGATTTCTTCGGTGATGCCGGCCTGTCTTTCTGCGAGAACTTCGCCGAGGCAGAGGATAACCTTCATGCCTGCGTCGAGAGCAGCCTTGGTGCGGAGGTTAACGGTGGTATCGGTTTCACCGAAGTACTGTCTGCGTTCGGAGTGGCCGACGATAACGTATTCCACGCCGCATTCAACGAGCATATCGGCAGCGATTTCGCCGGTGAACGCGCCCTTCTTTTCGAAGTGGACGTTCTGAGCACCGATCTTTACGTTGGTACCCTTGGTTGCTTCCATAGCGGCAGCGATGTCTACGAACGGTACGCAGAGGACAACTTCGCAGCCGTTCTTGCCGGCGGTGAGTTCAGCGGTCTTGGCAGCGGTTTCTGCAGCAGCCTTGGGGGTCATGTTCATCTTCCAGTTACCGGCGATGATAACCTTGCGGGATTCCTTTTTCATTTTTCTATACCTCTTGTTAGTTTTATCAAATGGTGAATACCAAACTTTACGATTGGATTAATAGGTAGAAAAATGACCGGAACGGTCATTTTTCAATTTTTATGTCCTACGCGGACGGCGCACAAAGGGGCTCAAACGCCGCCCCTTTGTGAATTGCTGGCTTGGAAATCGTTCGGGGGACTCGGTCTTAAGACCTCGGACAGACAGCGGTTTGCACGCGGCAGACCGTTCGGAAGGGACAAGGTTTGGGTGCAGAGCTG
>JAGARL010000208.1 GCA_017622255.1 Methanocorpusculum sp. | reverse complement strand
CTTCCGGACAAGGATGAGATTGCCCGGGCTGTTGAGGTTGCAAAGAATGCTTCGTCCTCTTCTTCTGCGGATGCAGAGGAGAAGGAATAATTTTTTTTTCTGTAGGATTTTATTCCCGCCGAGCCGCTTGGCTAATCGCCGCGGCTTTTTCGGCGGGCAATCCGGATTTTTTATTTGTCCACAGCCTCCGCAGTAAAGGCGAGTTGATGCTCTTTTGCTGTTTTTCCGTCGGGCTAAAAACATTCGACTGCTCCTTCGCCTTCGGTCTTCGCGGAGCTTACCGCTCCGCTTCGACCTGCAGACTCGGCGCACTCGCCTGTTTTCTTTACGCCCTCCTTAATGCGGGGGAGTTGGCGGGGCACAGGCGTTCTATCCCAAGGAAGATAATGCCCTCGGTCTTGTCGCTTCGTTCCAATCCCGAAGGCAATATCATCCTTGGGCTGTCACGCCAGCCTTGTAGGCCCGCCGGTTGTCTGGTTGGCTTCGGAGTTCTGTATGAAAAAGTTAGATGTTGACTCAGATATGTATCGAATCGTTGGATGTGCTATGAAGGTGTACAACACTTTGAAGTCCGGTTATCTGGAATCAGTGTACGAGAAGGCACTTGAGTGGGAGCTTCTGGAAGCCGGATTTTCAGTGAAGCGTCAGGTGAAGATTCCGGTGTTTTACAAGGGAATTGATTTGGGTAAGGATTTCTTTGCGGATTTGGTGGTTGATGGAAAGGTGATTGTGGAACTGAAAGCGGTTTCCGGTTTGGGTAAGGCACACGAAAAGCAGATTGAAAGTTATCTGAAATGTACCGGGATATCAGATGGACTTCTGGTGAACTTCGGAAATATGAAAAGGTTGGAGTGGAGAGTTTACTCTCCATGATTTTTATCTATTAGTATTATCATGTATAATATCCAATTTGTTTATGTGGTGGGACTCTTTCTGAGATTTCCCACCTATTTCTCCTTGTAGTGTATGTTTAAAACATATACGAAAATGGGGCAGATTTTTGCATATTTCTGCCTCATCTCTATTCTGGTTTTACGTCTGTGTTGTCCTAAGAGTTAGGGAGAAGTAATCCTCTCCGTATCAAAGTTTTTCCAAAATCGGTTGGAAAACAGCATAGATTTTTGAATGCCATTCAGACATGAAGGTCACTGCTTCTTCCCAGTCTTCTTCATTATCAATACGTAAATCGGTTCTAATGACATTAACCATAGATAACCTCTGGTTTTCATGTCTTTCCCATGATAGCTCAACTCCAAGTGCCGACTCAATCTCATCCTTTCGGGAAAAAACTGCATCAAAATACTGCAGATTCTCTTCCCGGTCACGCATGTTGAATTGGAATCCAGTTGAACAAATTTTAGAGCTGAAATACAGCCTATATTCAAGACCTCCGCGAACACCTGCTCCGGCAGTCATCCACGGGTCCCATGATGGGGAACGGTTCGAGAAGGAAGGGGTTAACTCGTTGATTACGGGGAGAAGAATTTCCCAGAATCTACGTCTCGCATGATATCTTCCTTCAGTCCCTACTGCCCCTTCCTTAACTCTAATCTGAATTGATGATGGAGGTATATGATAAATATCAAGGCAGGATATGAGCAGCCTCAACTTATCTGCTGTCGAACTATGAACATTAACAAACACATCTTCATTGACCTTCTGAATCTTCCAGAACTCCAAATCGTGTTCACTCGAAACAAGAGAATTCATCGGACCGGAACTGTTGGAACTCAAAGCAATATTTTGCAGAGGTTCTTTGTCGATATCATAGAGAATCTGTAACGCAGTTACTAAAAACTCCTTCCATGATGATACTTCATAGAACGTATTCTCAAAGTTAAAGCCGACAATCTGAGTTCCGGTAAAACTGAATCCACTTCCCAATCTGATAAAGTCTCCTTCCCGTTTCTTTTCTTCAACAAAGGAGGTTGTGATTTCAGGCCAGATTTTCTTTGAACGGTCTATGAGATAGGCCGTTCTTTGGATAATTTCTTCCTCTGTCCATTTATCACAGGCTGCGATGAATTTGTTTAAGGTGAACTTACTGTCCTTAAATCCATTCTCAATAGTAAGTTTTGTTGTAAATGGTGAATTGCTGTATCGGGAGTTGTATGCAGTAAGTGAGAGATTTCCAAGACGATGAAGCCAAGTTTTGTGAATTCTCTCTGCGTCTTCCTCACCACCCAAATCTTCAATCCACTGGGGTGTGAGTGTCTGCGGCATGACATGTTCGATACTGCATTTCCCATTCTCCATAAGATAGGATATATCAATTTTCTCATCATTTCCAAACTGTTCCAGACGTTCAAGAAGATACATCTTATATTTGTCCGTCATAGAGTGGTAGATGTCACGTGTTTGAAGTTGTTCAACGAACTCTTCATCTCTGGGGAATCTTCCGCTTCCCTCTTTTTTCAGGAGAATATATCTTAGGCGCTCTGAATAATCCTCACTGTTTCCTTTGAGTTTTATGACATCACTGTGTAGAGTGGTAAAGATTTTGTTTAGTGCATTTGTTGCGACCTCACAGATTTTTCTTCTAAACAGATAGTTCTCGATAATACCTACAGATGTACTTACATCTATTTCTTTGAGTTCTCCATTTTTGTAAGTATCAAGAAGCGAGAAGAGGTAAGGGTCTGCAACACCAAAGTCGAGTTTTCTAAGAGTGGTTAATGCCTCACGAATTCCTGCATCTGCTTTTTCTGGGTGGTAAACCCATAGGCAGTACTTGGAATATCTAAGCATCTCTGAAATGATTTCTTCTTTGTTGAGGTTTCTAATGTAGGATTTAAACTCGTTGTAGATGTTATCCCGATTAGGAGTTCTGCGGGTTTTTATAGTGAGGAAGTCTCTGATGAAGAAATCTGTTCGAGGATTTGTGTTGGCTTCAATTTTGCGCCAGTATTCCTCATAGTACCTCTCCTGTTCTTTGATGGAAAGGGACATCATGAGGTAGTTTCTGATTTTGTCTCCTTCGGAAAGGGCAAGACCTGTGGAGTTGAGACTTTCAAAGATGAGTTGTGCGTCATCTCCTGCTTCCAAGTAGATATCAATGATGTTTAAGGAGTTTACTGCATTCCATATTTGGTCTGCGGAAAACTGTTCTTTGTCTTCCCGTAAACGGTTTAAGAAGTAAGTGTAGTTTGCAGTAACGTTTGAATCCTGTATGAAATCTTCCTCATCTTTGAAAAGGGCAAAGTAGGCTGTTTTACTGTTTGGAGCAGGATTAAGGCGTATCTCTTCATCCTCGTTTATAAGTATGGCATCTACTCTTTTGAGGAGATTGTCATGTGTGTATTCAGTGAGGATAAGTTCATTTTTGAGGAGGAGATTCTTGAAGGCAAGAAGGAGAAGAGATATGGTGGTGATTCTCTGCTGTCCGTCAATAATAATATAATCATCTTTTCCGCCATTTGGGTCTTGTGCATCAACCACGCTTCCAAAAAAGTGGGTTGAGCGGTTATAGATGATAACTGAGGTTAGGTCATCATAGAGTTGTCTGCATTGATCTTTCCCCCAGTTATAATCCCTCTGATAAACTGGAATGCAGAGTTGGTCTGCATTTTTAATCATTTTTGTAAGTCTTGTTTCTTCCCCTTTCATTTTCCTCAGTATATGTTTTGTTGACGGGACAGACGATAAGTATTTGGGATTGTTGTTTTGAAAACGATAATATGAGGAATTAGGGAGAAACATATCTCCACTCCAACCCTCGTGCATTTCCGAAATTCACCAGAAGCCCCTCCTTCAAACCAGTCGCTTTCAGATAATGTCCTATCTGTTCCTCGTGAATCTTTCCAAGACAGCGAACCGCCTTTAACTCTACAATAATAGAATCATTCACAAACACATCTGCCACATAATCTCGATGCAGATTTACTCCTTTGTAGAAAACCGGAATCCGAACCTGCAGTCTCACCGAAAAACCTGCATCCTGTAACTCCATCTGGAATGCTTTCTCATACACACTCTCGGAAAATCCGTTTCCAAGATTGTGTCTTACTTTCATGGCGCATCCGACAATTCTGTACATATCTGAGTTCACATCTAACTTTTTCATACATGACTCCAAAGCCAACCAGACAACCGGCGGGCTTGACACAGCATGCGTACAAGCCGCGAGACGATATTGCTCGCGGGATTGGAGCGAAGCGACAAGACCGAGGGCATTATCCTCTCGCGGGTGAACGCCTGTGCGCCGCCAACTCCACGCTACTAAGGAGGGCGTAAAGAAAAAGACAGACGCGCCGAGTCTGCAGGTCGAAGCGGAGCGGTAAGCTCCGCGAAGACCGAAGACGAAGGAGCGGCTTGTATTTTTGTAGCCCGACGGAAGACCACTAAAATCCAATCAACCCACAAATACAGATTTAAAAGAAAAACCAAACCATATTTTTCCCGTCGCGGTCAGCCGCCGCGGTTGGCGAGAGCCGAAGGCTCAAGCCGTGAGCACGGCGGTTAGCCGTGCGATAGCGAGCGGCAGCGACGGGCAATCAATCCTCCAAAAAACAACCAAAATCCCCACAAAAACAGCCCAATCGCAAAATCTCCAAAACTCCGCAAAGCGCGCCGGAAAATACGCTGGAAAAACAGAGAATTCATGCGCGGGTTGCAACCCAACTTCCAAACACCCCACACACCATCCACCCCCGCTTGTGTCATGAATACCGAATTCACGTTTGCAGGGGGTTTTTTGAAGTCCAAGCAAAGTCCGCAAACCGGCAAAAATCAGGCTATAAACGACTGTTTCCAAAGGGACAGTTTTAAATCCTGAGGGGGGCAACAAACATATTGATATCTCATAGCCGCCGGTTCATGCGGGAGCAGATTTCCACTAAATTCACCCTATCCGATAGAAAGGAGTGTGGTTCATGGATTTAAACAACAACAACAAAAGCATGATGGAACCTGCTGTATTCGAAAAATACGAAAGCAACGTACGGTCTTACTGCAGAAAATATCCGGTAATCTTCACCAGAGCAAAAGGCTCACTGCTGTATGACCAGGACGATAACGAATACATCGACTTCCTCTGTGGAGCGGGAAGCTGCAACTACGGCCACAACAACGAATACATCAAAGGAAAAGTCCTCGACTATCTCGCAGGAGACGGACTCTTACACGGCCTTGACATGTACTCGATTGCCAAGGGCGAGTTCATCCAGACACTGCAGGACTTAATCCTCACCCCGCGGGGCTATGACTACAAAGTCATGTTCCCGGGACCAACCGGCACTAACGCGGTTGAGGCGGCATTAAAAATCGCCCGCAAAGCAAAGGGCAGGTCCAATATCTTCGCTCTTATGGGCGGCTTCCACGGCATGTCCTTAGGCTCTCTTTCCTTAACCACCGAGAGAAGTGCACGGGATGCCTGCGGCGTTACCTTGAGCAACGTCACCCACATTCCGCATCCGGCAATGATGCCTGAGATGGACACCATCGCCTACATGGATATGCTCATCTCCAACGACCACAGCGGAGTTGACAAACCGGCGGCACTGATTGTGGAGACCGTGCAGGGAGAAGGTGGTATCTTTGTCCTCTCCGAAGAGTGGCTGCGGAGAGCACGCGAACTTTGCGACAAGCATGACATGATGCTCATCGTTGACGACATTCAGGCAGGATGCGGCAGAACCGGCTCCTTCTTCTCCTTCGAGAGAGCAGGCATCAAGCCTGACATCGTCGTCATGGCAAAATCGATTGGCGGAATTGGAATGCCCGCGGCAATCGCCCTCGTAAAACCGGAGTACGATGTTCTGCTTCCGGGAGAACACAACGGAACCTTCCGCGGATTCCAGCTCGCCTTCATCGCAGGAAAGGCCGCACTCGAATGCCTGGTGCACGACAACCTCGAAGCAGAATGCAAGAGAAAAGAGGGAATCATCCGCGAGTTCCTCGAAACCCGCGTGCCGAAGATTGCAGACAACCTCGAGGTCCGCGGTATGGGAGTCATGTGGGGAATTGACTTCGGCGAATACTCGCCGCTCATGGCCTACGATATCCGCAGACGCTGCTTTGAGAAAGGCGTTATCTTAGAACTCTGCGGTAGAGAGGATACCGTCGTCAAAATCATGGCGGCAATCACTATTCCGGATGATATTCTGCTCAAAGGTCTCGGCATTGTCTGCGATGTTATGGCAGAAGCAGTTGCCAACCCCATCGAATAACTCTTTTTTTTTTAGCTGAAAACCATCTTCCGCAGTGCCTGAACATAGCGAAGCGAAACATACACCACCAGCACTGCCGCAAGCAGAAGAACTGCCGCGGACACCGCATACCATCCGATTCCAAGAACGCCTGCCTCAACCAGAGTCTCAATGCCGAGCAGATACGCTGTTGCGGTCACCACAAACGGGAACGTAAATGCCGAATATCCGGGACAGAAGGGAAGGCGCAGAAGACCGGGAAGTTTTTGCAGAACCAGAACCAGGATAACTGTCTCCGCGGCCAGAAGCGTGAACACAAGAGCAGTATCTGCAGAAAAACTCTGCACATAGCCTGCAAGAAGAATCGATATGGGGGCGGCAAAAATACAGAACAGCGGCTTTACCGAATCAGCAAGCGGCATCTGCGTGCATCTGACTAGAAGAGCCGGCAGAAGCGGAACAAGAGCTGCCGCTCCAAACCAGAAACAGAACTGTCCGACAGCAATCTGGTTAAAGTACGGAGCAGTAATCGCCGCGAGAACAATTCCCACATACACCACAAGCCAACTGGGATAAACCTCCGAAAGCCGCGGATGTTTCAGGAAGCGGAGGGAGAAATACCCAATCAGTGCCGCATGCAAAATCACGCCAGCATACCAGAAAAGAACTGCTCCCTCTCCAAACAGCTCGAATACATATACGGCCAGAGCCATTATCGTCATCGGGAACGTGCCGGCAACCGATGCCAGAACCGGATTTTTCCCTGCCGCTTTTATTTGCGGGAAGAAAAATACCGCTTTGAGAACAAGCAGAATCCACAGTACTGCCGCAAAAACGCCGCAGAGAACATGCAGGACAAACCCTGCTTCAGGCCGGGAAAAAACCTGAAAAAACTGCGGGAACAAAATCCCAAGCGATGCTATAGCAAGCATCAGACCGGATATCGGAAGGGGGAGATTATACAGGAGTTTTTGGAGCAGATTCATGCAGTATGAATGTATAGGTCTTTGAAAGAGATTAAAGGCGAGGGTTTTCCTGCGGAAAAATACCGCAACCCAAAACCCCATACCCTTCCAAAACGAAATATTCCTGAAGAAAAATCATCCAATCCATCCGAAATATTATTCCCTTTGAATGGCGTAAACAAACGTATAGATAATTCGGAGACGGAAAGCCATGACAAATCCTATCTTTGACCTTCTGCGCCTGCTCGATGAAGCCGGACTCAATAATCCAGTGCCGGCAGAAATCCTCGCTGAAAAACTCAACATCTCCAGAACCACCCTCTGGAAATATGTAAACCTCCTGCGTGAAGTAGGCTACGTCATTGACGCATCCCCGAAAACCGGCTATGCGCTTCGCAAACGCACCTGGCTTCTTCTCCCCTACGAAGTCAAACGCCACTTAAAGACCAAAAGCATCGGACGGGAAATGCATCACTTCGAAGAAGTATCCTCTACCAACGCGTTAGCACGGCAGATGATGCGTGAAGTCGGATGCGAAGTACAGCCAGGCACAGTCTTAATCGCAGAACAGCAGACGGGCGGAATCGGCAGACTCAACAGAGTCTGGATGAGTCCCGAAGGCGGAATCTGGGCAACTATCGTTGTCAAGCCTGATATTGACGTGGAACACACCTTCGTCATCATGGCCGCGGCATCCTTAGCTCTTGCAAAGGCAATCCGCCATGAGTTCGGACTCTCCGCTCTTATCCAGTGGCCAAACGATGTTTTCATCGGAGATAAAAAAGTCGCCGGAACTACTCTTGAACTCTCCGCAGACAAGGGAAGAATCCGCTACGGATTAATCGGCATCGGTGTTGATGTCAACCTCTCCGTGGAAAAAGCCATGCCAAGCTTAAGCGACATTGTTACCTCCTTATCTGATGAACTCGGACACGATGTGGAGCGGGCAAAGTTCTTTGCCGTCTTCCTCAAAGAGTTTGAACGCAGATACACCATGATCTTAAAAGGCGAGACCGAACCGCTGTTCCGTGAATGGAGAAGCCTTTCACACACCCTCCACCGCCGTGTCAGAATCCGCACCCTTCATGAAGGATTCGACGGCGAAGCAATCGACATCGATGAACGCGGAGCGCTTCTCGTCCATAGAGACGATGGAGATGTTGAGCGGGTCATCGCAGGCGACTGCTACCTGCTCTAATTATGGGAAAGAAAAAGAAAAACCGCATCCGGTTAAAGGATCTCTCGAAAATCGCAGAGGACGAGGGACTCTACTTTAACCGTGAACTGTCATGGATAAAATTTAATGAGCGGATTTTAGCCGAAGCGGCAAATCCCAAAAACCCTCTTCTTGAACGCGTTAACTTCCTCAGTATCACTGCAGGAAACTTTGATGAATTCTTCCAGGTAAGAATTCCCGAATATCAGAAAAACTCCCGCATCGAAAGCGACGAGTATCAGGAAATCGCCGGCGCACAGTCCGCATTCGAGATGATTTACCCGCGGGTAATCTCTCTTATGCGGAAAGCCTCAACCCTCTGGCGAAAGGAACTCGAACCGCAGCTTGACGCAGCAGGAATTCACCTCATACCCTGGAAAGCCTGCTCTGAAAAAGAACAGAACGCCCTCATCTCCCGTATCGAAAAGGAAGAGTTCAGAGTCCTTCGCGGAAAACGGTTCGCCGATATGCGGCTCGATGAACATCTGGAAGGCTTTACCCTGCTTGCCGAGACCAGAAACGGCAGAGCCGCAGTACCGATTCAGGAGTTCATCGACAAAAACGGCAGATTCCTCCAAGTCCCGGGAAGGGAGAACACCTTCGTATTCGCCGAAGATGTACTTCGGCGCTATGCCGAGCGGCTGTTTTCTGAAGATGTGTATGCCGTAATGCCGGTCCGCCTGACCCGCGAGGCGGAGAAGGTGTTCAAAGGTGATGATGCAGACGACATCATCTTCGGCGAGCAGAAACTCTCCGAGCGTCTGCCAAGCCGCCTCGAAACCCCCGAAGAACTGCCATTCGGCTATACCGCACATCTGGTCTCGGCGCTTGATATCGCACCGGAACTCGTGTATGATACCAAAGGACCGCTGGGAATTGCAGACCTCAAAACAATCCCCGCATCCTTTTCGCGGCTCCGGTTTCCGGCATTTACTCCCGGCATGCCGAAAGGACTGGAAACAACCAAAGGAGTGTTTTCCGCTATTGCCAAAAAAGACACCATCCTCTTCACCCCCTACCAGAGCTTTGACGCCTTCGTAAACTTCCTCAAAGCCGCAGGAGAGGACATGGATGTCTCCGAGATTTTCATCACGCTTTACCGTTTAGGTTCGGACTCGCCGGTTGCGGATGCACTGATTTCCGCAGCAGAAGCCGGAAAGAAGGTGACTGCAGTTGTCGAACTGAAGGCAAGCTTTGACGAGGAGAGAAACTTCCTCTGGTCAAAGAAGCTCGAAAAAGCAGGTGTTGACGTGAAGTTCGGCATTCCGGACCTCAAGACGCATGCAAAATGCTGTCTGGTTGCCCGAAAAGAAGGAGGCGGGAAGCGGTACTATGCAAGTGTATCTTCCGGAAACTACAATGCAGGAACGGCACGCGTGTACTCTGACCTTTCCCTCTTTACCGCAGACGAGCGGATTTGCCGGGACATCAGAAGGCTCTTCTCCCAGATTGACGAGGGCAAAATCTCCGGCAGCTTTGAAAGCATCCTGGTAAGTCCGGACGGAATCGAAGACGGAATTCTCCGGATGATTGAGCAGGAGACTGTCCGCAAAAAGGAAGGACACCATGCAAGAATCATCATGAAGATGAACTCCTTAACGGACAAGACCATCATCAACGCACTGTATGCGGCATCAAAGGAAGGCGTGCGGATTGATTTGTGCGTGCGGGGAATCTGCATGCTCCGTCCGGGCGTTCCCGGACTTTCCGAGAACATCACCGTCGTGTCTGTTGTCGGCAGGTTTTTAGAGCATGCACGGGTATATTTCTTTGAAAACGGCGGAGAGCCGAAACTCTACATCGGAAGCCCGGACATGATGCCGAGAAATCTCAAAAAACGCATCGAAATGCTCTGCCCGGTGTATGATGCGGAATGCCGCAACTCCATCCGCGAACTGCTTTCCGTCTGGCTTTCCGACAAAGCAAAAGGCTACCGGCTTGATGCAGCCGGCAGGTATGCTCTGCCGCCGGGAAGCGGAACTCCCGCACAGGAGCAGTTTATCCGTATGAGGAAAAAATGACCGGAATCATGTGTACTACAGTGCAGTCCGCAGAAGAAATCGCAGAGACTGCAAAGACCGCAGAAGAAATCTGGGCGGAGTACTATACTCCGCTTTTGGGAGCCGCACAGGTCTCCTACATGGTTGAAAACTTCCAGTCGGAAAAAGCAATCAAAGAGCAGATAGAGGAGGGATACACGTACTTTCTGCTCGAAGCAGAGGGAAAAATCATCGGATATGTCGGTGTTCAGCCGCGAAAAGACCACCTCTTCTTAAGCAAACTCTATCTCAAAGAAGAATCCCGCGGCAGAGGGTTTGCCTCAAAGGCTCTGGCTCTGGTAAAAGACACCGCACGGGAAAACGGACTTTCCCGCATCAGGCTTACCGTAAACAAAGGAAACGCGAACTCAATTGCCGTCTATGAAAACTGGGGCTTTGAAACGGTTGATT
>JAGARL010000207.1 GCA_017622255.1 Methanocorpusculum sp. | reverse complement strand
TGTAGCGGCGGTTCTCGCGAAGGGTTGGCGGAAGCGGCCTCATTCGACGACCTCCACCGTCTGCTTCGGATGCAGAAGAGAATCCACTGCATGCAGTGCCGAATAGACCTCTGCCCGTTCCATCCCGAATAAGGAACAGAGGGCAAGAGTCTCCTGCAGATTCTTGAGTCCCGCAGGAGTCTTTGCCGCGGAGGCGATGACGAGCGGGAACTGATACTTGCGCTGCAGTTTTAAGATATCCGCATAGTGCGAGAGCGCACTGCGGCGGGTTTTCGAATCAATGATTTTTCCAAGCTCTATGACTAATGCCACATTGTGCTGTGCCGCCATTTTGGCCGTGATGTGTTCAAAGCCTGCTTTCGGCAGCGCATCAAGACCGGCGAGCATATGAATGCCTTTGGTTGTAATTGCTGTCCGGTTAAACGAATTATCGCCTGCATCAGCAATCACCAGAGCTCCTTTCGGCGTCTTTCGAACTGCTCCAAGCAGCTCTTTTGCAGTCTTTGCAGAGATACGTTTTCCCAGGACTACATCGAGCGGCATATCCTCTGAAATTTCCGCATCGCAGACAATTACTCTGCGGCAACCGTTTTCATATGCGGTCTTGGAAAAATCAGAAAGAGAAAATGCGGACGAAACGTCAGGACAAATACATGCGTCAGTAATCATAGATGAAAGGAAATAAGAAAAGATGAAATCAGGGGTTTACTTACCCTGATTGTTGTGGCAGCGGATGCTTGGGCGGCACTTTTCAGTTCCGATTCCACGCTTGTGCTGTCCGCGTCCCTTTCTGCCTGCAGAGGTCTTTCCGCGGTAGACACGTCCCTTGGAGTTTGCGATCCATGCGAGGTTCTTGTCAGCAAGAACTGCCGGGGATGCGCGGTCAACAAGGATGACTTCGAAGTATTTTGCTTTTCCGTCCTGTCCAACCCAGTAGGAGTTTAAAACTTCCATGTTCGGGTAGCGGTTCTGTGCACGCTCTTCTGCGATGGATCTAAGGTTCTTTCCCGGGGTTGCCTTGCGCATTCCCATGCGGTTGGTTCTGCGTCCACGGATGTAACGGGACTTTCTGCGGCCACCGCGGCGGACTGCTGCACGAACGACAATGATACCCTGCTTTGCTTTGTAGCCGAGGGACCGTGCTCTGTCGATACGGGTCGGGCGTTCGATACGAACAACAGCGCCCTGCTTGCGCCAGGTCTGCATTCTCTCCCAGAGGAGTTTCTTTACACCGGATGCTGCTGGTTTCTTCCATGCATCACGGACATATCCATACATTGATTTAGACATTTGTAGTTTCACCTCAAGGTTCAGCCGTTAGAATTTCTATATCGGCTACATTCCTTTTGATACGTTTAGTCAGCGTGTACAGCTGTAAACTCTATATTATTGGGTCGAGGTTGTATATAACACTCTCGCGGACGGCAGGATTTCCTGCATCAGCAGTCCACGAGAATTATTTATAGTATAGTGTTCAAGTATCTTTCATGAAGGCATATCACATTGTTACAGCCCTGCTTCTGGCATGCCTCTGCATTGCCCCAGCAGCAGCCGCAGACGCAGACCCGATTGTCGGCGAATGGGGCGGAATCGGCTCCACACAGTTCCTGTTCTTTACGATAGACTGTGCATCGGCAATCGCAGAACTGTATGCAGACGGCACCGGAACAGTCACCGGCAGTGCAAGTATATTATTCCTCGACATCCTTTCCGTGCAGAATGAACCGCTTACCTGGAAGAAAACCGGAGATAACCAGTATTCCATAACTGCCTGCGGAGTTACTGTCCCTGTAACCTACATTCCGGATATGGATATGCTGAAAGGTTCGGTATCTACCGCAGAGCTTGGCGCAGAATTTGACCTCACTATTTCCGGAATAGCAGTCCGGCACGTCTAAGCAAATCACCCCCTTCTTTTTTTCATCCGGAAACTTCTGCAGAGCACCGCCTGCACCATACAGAAGAAATATACATTCAAACGCCCAATATAAACCCCATATTTACCTCGGGGTAATTTAATGCTCGAAAACGAATATCAGCTTGATTTCTTCAAAGAAAACGGATTTGTCAGAAAAATCTGTAAAAAGTGCGGAAGTCCGTTCTGGACTCTTGACCCGAGCCGTGAGGTTTGCGGTGACGCACCATGTGAACCATATCAGTTCATTGGAAACCCGATCTTTAAAAAGCACAGCTTACCGGAGATGCGCGAGGCATACCTCTCCTTCTTCGAGAAAAACGGACACACCAGAATCAACCGCTACCCGGTTGCCGCCCGCTGGAGAGACGACATCTACTTAACCATCGCGTCGATTGCTGACTTCCAGCCGTTTGTAACCAGCGGAGTCTGCCCGCCGCCGGCAAACCCCTTAACCATCTCCCAGCCGTGTATCCGCTTAAACGACCTTGACAACGTCGGCCGTTCCGGCAGACACTTCACCTGCTTCGAGATGATGGCACACCACGCCTTCAACACTGACGAGCAGCCGATTTACTGGAAGGACAGATGTCTTGAACTCTGTACCGGCTTTGTCAACTCCGTCGGCGGAGATGTAACACAGCTCACCTTCAAGGAAAACCCGTGGTTCGGCGGAGGAAATGCAGGAGCATCGGTGGAAGTATTAATGGGCGGTCTTGAGGTTGCAACGCTGGTCTTCATGAACCTCTCCCGCAAGAACTCCGGAAAACCGCCGGTCATGATTGACGGCAAGGACTACTACGAGATGCCGCTGAGAATCGTCGATACCGGATACGGTCTCGAGCGTTTCACCTGGGCATCCTGCGGAACCCCGACCGCATATGATGCAGTCTTCCCGGAGATGATTTCCCGTCTCTTAAACAACGCGGGAATGGAGCACTACCTCAACAATCCGGAGATTGAGCACATCTTAGGAAAGAACGCAGAGTTCGCCGGATTAATGGATATCAGAGGAGAGAAGATCAGCGACCTGCGCCGTCAGGTAGCAGACTACACCGGAATTTCCGTCTCCAAGCTTGAGGAGATTATTGTTCCGATGGAAAACATCTACGCACTCTGCGACCACACCAGATGTCTTGCCTACATGCTCGGCGATTTAATCGTGCCGTCCAATGTCCGCGACGGATACCTGGCACGTATGGTGCTTCGCCGCAGCATCAGAATGATGCAGGAAGCAAAGGTCGATGACGACTTAGGCGAGTTAATCGTTGCCCAGATGGAGGCTATCGGGCTTTCCAACTTCGAGCAGGAGCCGTCGATTGTCCGCGAGATTATTGCCCGCGAGGTCGAGAAGTACGAGGCAACGATTGCCCGCGGAACCAGAACCGTTCAGCGCCTTGGTCAGAACTATGTCAAGAAGAACGAGGAAGTCCCGCTTGCAGAGCTTATCACTCTCTATGACTCCCACGGTATTCCGGTTGACACCATCAACAAGGTCTTAACCGAGACCGGCGCAAAGTTCGAGATTCCGGATGACTTCGAGTCCCAGATTGCAGACATGCACTCTGAAAACGAGGGCGAGAAGGCACCAAGCCCGCTTGCCAAGTACGAGGAGCGCATCGCAAAGCTTCCGGCAACCCGCAAGGCATACTATGAGCGCCCGACAGATATGGAGTTCGAGGCTATCGTCCTCGACATCATGGATGAGTACGTGGTGCTTGATGCAACCCTCTTCTATCCGGAAGGCGGAGGACAGCCGGCAGATACCGGTATGCTGGTTACGGCAAACAGCATGGTCAGAGTCGAGAATGTCTTAAAGTCCGGCGATGTCATTCTCCATAAGGTAAATGACTTCAGCTTAAAGCGCGGAGACCGCGTCAAAGGAGTTCTCGATGAGGAACGCCGCTGGGCATTAATGCGCCACCACTCCGGAACCCACATGGTTCTCCGTGCGGCAAAGGAAGTCTTAGGTCCGCACATCCACCAGGCAGGTTCCCAGCTCTCCCCGGAGACCGCACGCTTAGACATCAGACACTACACGCACATTACTCCTGAGCAGATGAAGGAGATTGAGGTTCGTGCAAACCGTCTCGTGATGGAGAACCTCCCGACCGTCATCAAGGTCGAGCCGCGTGTAAAGGCTGAGCAGAAGTTCGGTTTCGCTCTGTACCAGGGAGGAGTTCCGCCAGGAAAGGAGCTTCGTGTTGTCCAGATGGGTGCAGAGACGCAGGCCTGTGCCGGTACGCACTGTACCACGACCGGTGAAATCGGTCCAATCAAGCTGCTCCGTTTAGAGCACATCCAGGACGGTGTGGAGCGTATCGAGTTTGCCTGCGGATTCGCAGCACTTGATGCGATGCAGCACATTCAGTCTCTGTTAAACACTTCCGCAGATGCACTGTCTGTCCAGACGGAGAACCTGCCGGCAACGGTCGAGCGGTTCTTCTCCGAGTGGAAGGACCAGAGAAAGGAGATTGAAAAGCTCCGTGCAAAGATTGCCGAGCTCGAACTCTCCCGCCTTGAGGGCATCGATGTGAACGGTGTCGAGGTTGTAGTAAAGCAGATTGATGTCTCCCGCAAGGAGCTTGTCAGTGTCGCAGGCGCAGTCGGTGAACGCGGCGGTGTTGCTCTGCTGATTACCGCAGCAGACGGTATCGGTGTTGTTGCGGCTTCCGGTTCCGAGAAGGTGCACGCAGGAAAGCTGGTCTCTGCAGTCTGTGCAGAACTTGGCGGAAAAGGCGGAGGTAAGGATACGATGGCACAGGGTGCCGGTGTTGATGCTTCCAAGGTCGGCGCTGCGTTAGCAAAGGCTGAAGAGCTTATCCGCGGGATGCTCTGAGTTTTTTAACTCGGGGTAATTCTTTTTACTTTTTTTTTTTGGTTTTTTTGTGAGTGTGTTTTGCGTGCCCGCCGGGGCGACTGCTAATCGCGTCGCCCTATTCCGGCGGGGCAATCTTTTTT
>JAGARL010000206.1 GCA_017622255.1 Methanocorpusculum sp. | reverse complement strand
TCCACCGCGGGCGGCTCCGCGCCGGAGTCGCCGCCCCGCACCCCTATTTTCAAAAAGGGATTCGAGAATCCGCGAAATCTAAGAGAAGGGAGTCTGTCCGGGCAACGCCAAAGCGGCTGCGGCAGCAGCTCGCGAGTGGAACGAGCGAGAGCGACGCGTTGCTGCGGGCTTTCAGCCCGCGTCTGCGTGGTCTGTGTTCTTTTCCCATATGTTCAAAGTGAATTGCAAAAACATCACTCGCAGGATTCGCTGATTTTGTGTTACCATCAAATAGATTCACGTTCAATATAGATACTGGTCAGTACACGAACTGGCCATGATAAGAATGTTAACTACATTATTTATGGCAATCACAGCCTTTACGGCTGTTTCCCGAGAAATTCGGGAATGGATAGCCCTGCGAAAAAGAGAGAAGGATGATGAATCTCATCCTCCTTTTCTCATATTCAGTTTTCGTCCCCTTGGGGCAAAATTTTATACTTGACAATACAATATATTATTCAGAGTTAAACTGCCCTCGCAGCACTCTAACATGTTCGCAGAGCGTGTTTAACATTCTTATCATTGACATGCATCCGCGGAGTCGTGACCGCGAAAAAAGGATGCATGTCTAAATTATCTAAACTGTTTTCTCAAAACTCAATAACGTACCTTACCATTATGCAGACCTTCCGTCATATCCTACAGGAAAAATGAAGGATTATCAAGCTCTAAATCCAAATCCAAGCCCCTCTGTAGGCTCTGTAGACTCTGTAGACATAATTTCCCTCAAAATATACAAACTCTCCATACTCTATCACTCTAAGAAAAAATACAGATGTTGTCAAAAAAGCCTACAGAGTCTACACAGCCTACAGTGAAGCGTAAAATCAAAAAACAAGCTCAAAATGCCTTCAAAAACCTGCAGACTTCTCTCTCAGGTCTACAGGAAAAGGAGAAAACCTTCCAAATCCAGTAACGCAACTCAAACCAGCTTACTCTGAGAAACCACCTCACAAATCTGATACTTCACACCGTCCTGAAATCTCACCTTCTTTAGATACCTCCGGCATCCGGCAAACTTCACATCAACATACTCTCGAAGCCACAGACCAACAGCCTGCGTCGTCAGAGCCCCGGACATCGCCTGCATCACAATCCTCTCCGAAGCATAATTCAGCAGACCGTCAAAACCCTCACCGCGTCTTCTGGCATCGCCCTCAGTGATAAGAATCTTCTGCACAGCCTTCACCGAAAACGGCTCCGCTCCAAGACGGGCAAAAAGCAAATCAATAACTGCCCTGCCGTCCTCATCAAACCCGTTCTCCTCCGTCTGCAGCTCATGCAGATTCGACAGAAACAGCGAATACCCGTTAGCAGCCATACAACCCCCGCAAAGCCGATACCACGCATCATACTCCGAAACATTCCCGGAACACAAATCAGGCTTCGGACAGCCCGCGGCCTTCCATACCGCATAAAACACCCCTGCCGCCCACACAACCTGCGGATGAACAGCCTCCGCAAATGCAAGAAGCTCACTCTTCGACCGCGTAAAAGGCGCCTCATCCGCCAGAGCACGGGCTGTTGACAAACGCGTCTTATACACCCTGCGGGACACATCCGCACGGCAGTCCAGATTAATCCCGTTCACCGCAAACGTCATCGGCTTATCACACGAAGCCGTATTATAACTGCCAAGCTGACGGACCTCCACATGACCTGTCCCCGACGTCGCCGTCAAAAGAATATCCGGCGCCCAGTTCGTACCCCGGGACGCATTATCCAGAATAACAAACGGCCTCCCGTGGACAATCGCAGACGTAATCTGCTTCTCCATCTCCTCAGAAGACGCCGTAGTCCGATTCGGCTGCGGAACGACCCCCAGAGCCGCCGTCCCCGCCGTCTGGCAAAGCAGCGTACCGCCCGCTCCGGAAACATTCTTATCCACCACCCAGATAGGAACAGGACCGGAAATCATACGCCGGAAAATCAGCGTCAGAACAGCGAGCACCGTATTCTCAAAATCCACCGGAGACGCAAAACGAAACTCCCCGAAAAGGTCCGCAAACAGTGCCCGTGCCGCGGAAATATCCTCCGCAGACGGCACATCCGGCACCTGCGGCACTGCATACCCGTTCGTAAGATACAGCCCCGTCTCCTCATGGTATCCCGGTTCAGCGGAAATTCCCGACTCCGTAAAAAGAACACCCGTATACAGCCCGGAAAGATTGCGAACCGCCGGAAGCTCTGCGGGAGTGGAAGTCAGAACCATACGGGCCTGCGGCAGAGACAGCTTAACATCCTTATCCGTCTGATAATCAACCCAGTAGGCATTTCTGGTAAGGATGGAAAGCAGCCGGTCTGCCGTCAGCTCACGGATAAGCGGAGTACCGCTGCTGTCTTTAATCACCTCCACGAGAGAACTGTCCTGGAAAAAGACCGACTCACCGTTCCTGCGGTTGTATGCAAGAATCGCCGCGTTAGCAGACTCGAGCAGAGTGCGGGAACTTGGGCCCACAGAAACCGTAATCGGAAGCGAAGACTCCGGCGGGGGAGGAAGTTCAACAGGGTCAACATTCGATACCGGGCCGAAGAAATCCTCCAAACGAAGGTCCTCGGCGTTGATTGTGTCATTAGCAATATTTTGCATGAATAACTTTATGTAACTTCAAACTTAAAGGTGTTTGGAGCGTGTTAACGAAAAACTCCGAGAATGTAACGTTAATATATTTTGAAAAACAGACAATATATCCATGGGATTTAAAGTTACAACCACGCAGATAACATTTCGCATGGATGAAGAGATTCATGCTGAAGTTGAGAAGCGGGCAGAAGCGCGCGGAATTAAATCGACTGACTTTATGCGGGAGGCCATCTATGCATATGCCGGAGCAGGCACCTGCCCTGTCTGCGGTTCGCTGACGGTCAAAGATGCCCGCTTCTGTGCATCCTGCGGACGGGCACTGAATAAAGAGACCACAGCCAAAATCGCAGAAGAAGAGGCCGCACGCTTTGAGCATTTCCATGCCCTGCTTTCCAGACCGCAGACCATCTTCGCCGGAAAAAGCAGAGAAGAGCTTGCCGCATATAAAGAAGAGCTGGACCGTCTGCTCTAAGCCAATCTATTTACCCTCTGCCCATCAATATACAACATATGGCAGACACCTCCATCCCCCGGCTTCTCCTCATCGGCCTCCTTGTCGGTGCAGTCTCGGGCGTTGGAGCGGTCTTTTTCTTCAAAGGAATTGCGCTCGGCTCACAGTTCCTTTTACACAATATCCTCGGCTACCGCTACCCGACAGAAGGGCTGAACTTTGCAGATGCCGCATCCTGGGCGCCGCCGGAAACCGTCTGGCTCATTCTCCCGATTCTCCTGCTCGGTGCACTCATCTCCGGACTCATCGTCTGGAAGTTCGCCCCCGAAGCCGAAGGACACGGAACAGATGCAGCGCTCAAAGCCTACCACGGCGATGGAAAAATCCGCTGGCGAGTTCCGTTTGTCAAGGCGCTTTCCTCGATAATCACCATCTCCTCCGGCGGCAGTGCAGGCTGTGAAGGACCGACGGCACAGATATCCGCCGGATTCGGTTCGATATTAGCCGACATCATGAAACTCTCCCCTCGCGAACGGCGAATCGCTATAGCCGTTGGAATCGGCGGCGGAGTAGGCGCCATCTTCAAAGCCCCGCTCGGCGGAGCTGTTCTTGCCGCGGAGATTCTCTATCTCCGGGACTTCAAGTACGACGCTCTGCTTCCCGCGTTCGTCTCCTCCCTTACCGGATATGCAATCTTCGGCCTCTTCGAAGGGTTCACTCCGCTTTTTGGAACAGCCGACATGGGATGGACTGCGGTACAGCTTCCCTTCTTCCTCCTGCTTGGAATCCTTTCCGCCGGTATGGGATATCTCTATATCAAAACCTTCTACGGAACAAAAACGGTCTTTGATGCCGCAGAGAAAAAATACCGCATCCCAAAGTTCCTCAAGCCGGTAATCGGCGCCGGCATCTTCGGGCTGATTATTATCCTCCTCGCCTATCTTTCCCCGGAGACCTTGATTGTCGGTGTCGGATGTCTTGGAACCGGCTACGGATTTGTCCAGCTTGCCCTCTACAACCTCCTGCCGTTTACCGTGCTTCTCCTGCTGCCGTTTGTAAAAATTCTCGCAACCGCGTTAACTATCGGCAGCGGAGCATCCGGCGGTGTGTTTGCCCCGGGGCTTGCGGTCGGCGGATTTTTAGGCGGGGCCTTGGGAAGCGGACTGCATCTTCTCTTCCCGGAACTGGTCGGGGCATCGGCTATCCCGGTCTTTGTTGTCATCGGGATGATCGCTGTCTTCGGCAGCGTATCTCACGCTCCGGTTGCGGTTCTCTTAATGGTTCTGGAAATGACCGGAAGCTTTGACTTGGCAATCCCCGCAGTGCTTGCGGTCACCGCCGCAGCGGTTCTCCTGAAAAACCATACCATCTTCCAGGAACAGAGAATCAGCCGGAAAAACAATAGAAAACTGAATGAATGAATGATTATTGAAAAAAGAATACGGTGTTACTGCTGAACGGATGCGTAGATTTCCTGCATCCTCTGTTCAACAGCACGCATCTGCTCGGAAAGCTTACCAAGAGACTCGGTTAAGCGTTTTCCGGATGCATCCATCTCAGTGATTCTGTCCTTTAAGAAAGCGATTGCCTCCTCGGTGGACTTCTCAACAGAAACGCCTGCACCAATGCCGACAAGCGTATTCTTCGTGTCGTGCAGAGTTGCTTTGACCGTCACTCCTCCGCCAAGCGGCAGAAGAACTGCGGCCTCGCCGTCGGTTGCCGCAAGGGCTTCCAGGGCTTCAATCGAAGAGCGTGCCTCAGCCTTTGCAGCCTCCATGAATTTCAGCTGTTCAGAGAGAAGACCGTACTGCTCCGAATACTCTGCGGCATACGCCTGGAGGGATTTAATCTCCTGCTCCAGTGCTGCCTGGTTAGTATTAGTTGTCATCGATACCCTGTACGGACTCGATGCTGATATACTTGCGCTCAAGTCTGTGCTTGCTGCCGAAGGTTGCAAGAGTAAACTCTCCTGCAAGCTTCTCGGACGGAGCACTGACTACTTTTGTGAAAGGTCTCATCTCACCATCGTTGAGGAAGCGACCCTTAACCTCGAATTTCGGCATTTTTAATTCACCTCACAGAAATCCAAATACATCTTCAATTCTGCCAAGCTCGAAACCGGTGGTGGTGTTTCCGGCAAGGTAACCCTTGTTGTTGATGAGAAGGCCGGTTCCAATCAGATTGGAACCCATGTTGACCGAACCGGTACCGACCGGGAAATCCTCTAACGGGATTGCCTCTTCGACTGCGGAAATCTCCTCCGGAGCACTGCGTGCCGGAAGAAGGATTCCTGCATTGGTACAGGCACAGGTCATACCAACCGTTCCGACACCGGCAAAGGACATCGGAATGGTCGGGACCTTCAGGAACTCGCCCACCATCTTGCGCATCTCGGAAGACATATCCGGGTGCACAACGGCAAATGAGTCGTTGGTCAGAATCACATTCCCTGCCGCATTCATCTCTTCTCCGAGGAGAAGGACATCTCCGTATTCCTGGAGAAGGTCAAGCTCTGAATCCTGAATGAGACCGGAAACGACGAATCCGTTGGAGTTGCCGGTTAAGAGCAGTCCGATAACAGACGAACCCTGAATAAAGGTCTCAATAACCTCAACTTCCAGGTACTCTGCAATCTTGGATTTGAACTCCTCCGGAGCGTCGATTGGGACGAATGCAATGTCGTCAAAGACACGTGCATAGACACCGATGTTCGGATCACCATTCAGTGACAGGGTGGGATCATCCATTTAATTACTCCTCAGCAAGTTCCGCCTGGACCTGTCCGTCGTCGAACTTCATAGCACGAACGCGGATGCGTCTTGGCGGTTTCTGAGATCCGCGTGCCCAGACAGCCTCGTTGATGGACTTGTCGAGCTTAACGTCATCACTCTTCATGTGATGCTCAAGGAATCCGCGGATATCTTTGATTGCAGCGTTTGCGCGTTTGTAGCACGGGACACGCTTAACATCACGAAGCGGGATAATGTAGATCTGTTCTTTTTGTACTTCTACCATTTTCTTACACCTTCAGCGTGCTGCGTCTCCAGCTGCGTCTCTTCGGGTGAGACACAACGTTACGCTTTGTCTTAATCATGACCCATGCAGGAACTCTTCTGTTCTGCTGGGTTGCCTTTGCAAAACGAATTTTGCGGCCTTTGGTAAGTTTGCTCATGGTTTGTTCACCACTTTTTTTCTAATGACCAGAGACTGTTCATGATTTTTGGGGAACAGCGGCACATAGTCGATGCCCCGTCTAATCAGTTCAGTTCTGATTTCACTTTCATAATCGCCGTTTGGAATCGTTCCTGTTTCGCCGTAGGCGATTTCATAGAACTTTTCTGCAAGGCGTATGATTTCGGTTTTTCCGATGCCGAGAAGCGGGCGTACATAGCTTACGCCGTACTTCATCTCAAGGCTCTGTACTTCAGCGTGTGTCCTCATGGGAACTCTGTCATCACGCCGCGTTCCATCAGCGACCACCTCATATTCTTGGGCTGCAGCACCGAGAGACCGTCGGTGGATTTCATTGATTGCGTTTGCGGGATGTCCATCCTGGACAATCATATTTACGACTTCATCAAGGAAACCTGGCGCAAAGGTCAGTTTCTTCCAGGGGAAACCTAACTCCTTTGCCGCCGCTTCGATAGAAGGGACAGCATGGTTTTCGTTGAAAACGAAGGTCAGTAATTCTACATCATAATCCCTTGCAAGAAGGGTTGCTGCAAGACTGCTGTCTTTGCCGCCGCTGTAGAGTACACCTGCTTTCATTAAACCCTGCGGATGTTAAATTCCTTTTTCTGGGGTACAATCTGTGCTAACAGATTCTTGAGCTGTTCATCGGTAATTTTCTGACGAAGGCGTCCGGACTGGGCAAGAGAAACAATCTGCTGCTCGATGGATGCGGCGAACTCCGGCTTGGTGATGCGGATGGTGTTTAACCGTTCGCGTGCTGCCGGCTCCATAACCTGCATGAGTACAGACTGAATCTGTGCCTGCATCTGCTGCTGACGCTGAAGCTGTTCCTGTTCTGCCATCTGCTGCTGCTGCATCTGCATCATGCGCTGACGGCGAAGTTCTGCGAGTTCTGCATCGTCTCCCATTCTTTTCACCTAATTTGTGTCAGTGTTTAGTACTTTGCAAGGCCCGGTGCTGCCTTGACTGCGTCCTCCTTTAAGGAGTGTGCGATGTTGTCAAGGAATTTGCGGCCTTTTGCGGAAACTGCTCTGCCGCCGGTGACTTTCTCGATGAAACCTGCTGCTTCGAGCTGCTGCATGACTTTACGTGCGATGCTTCCGCTTCCTTTTCTGAAGTGGGACGGCTTGCTGCCGCGGTCCTGCATACCACCGTAGACGGTACGCATACGCTCGACACCAATCGGGCCGTCAACATAGATTCTGCGCAGCACTGCTGCGGAACGGATGTACCACCAGTCTGGATTCTCTGGCGGCATCTGCTTGTGTACTCCCGTTTTCACGAACTCTGCCCACTCTGGTGCCTGAATCTCAGA
Source organism: Methanocorpusculum sp. (assembly GCA_017622255.1). GTDB lineage: Archaea > Halobacteriota > Methanomicrobia > Methanomicrobiales > Methanocorpusculaceae > Methanocorpusculum. The sequence goes on along the minus strand of JAGARL010000206.1, from coordinate 3,632 downwards.
AACGTTTCTGAGTTCTTCTGCAACCTTGTTGATCAGGTCGTTTGCCGGGATGTCAAATACTGTAGTCATTGACAAACCTCACTGTAAGCCGCGTGCCTTTCGGCACGATTTGTTATGGGCACGGATGTCCATAACGATGACATTAACAGTCTTTACATGTTATACTTCAGAGATTATATAGATAATGGTGGCGGAGAAGATATGACTAACAGGGATGAGAGACAATATGTTTGTATGAAGCTGACGGTGCTTGCGGATAATAATACGTATATTGACAAATACTATCTGGGAGAGCCGGCACTCTCTTTCTATATTGAGGACGAAGGAGAGAAGGTTCTCTTTGACTGCGGGTACTCGGATGTGTTTTTGAGAAATGCAGAGCGCATGGGAATTGACCTCTCGAAAGTGGATACAGTTGTTCTATCTCACGGACATGACGACCACACCGGCGGTCTTTCGCATCTGAAAACGGTTCTTTCACACGCGCGGCTGACAGCACATCCGGAAACGCTTTGGGAAAAGCAGTATCCTGACGGCAGAAATGCAGGTTCTCTGCTTCGGGCAGAGGATTTGCCCTACAAGCTTTCGCTTTCCCGAAAACCGCAGAAGGTGTCAGAACATCTGACGTTTTTGGGAGAGATTCCGCAGCTGAATGATTTTGAGATACGCTCGCAGTTTGGCGTTCATGATGCCGGCGGGCGCTTCGAGCCGGATTTTGTGATGGAGGATTCAGCACTGGTCTATGATGCAGGAGAGTCCATCTCTATTATTACCGGATGTTCGCATGCAGGAATCTGTAATATAGTACAGTATGCAGTATCTCTTTTTGAAAAACCGGTTGCCGGAATTATCGGCGGTTTCCATCTGAAAGAGGTAAACGAGCGCGTAGAAAAGACGATTGAGTATCTGGCAGGTCTGGGACTGAAGGAACTGTATCCCTGCCACTGCACATCATTTGCCGTGCGGTCCGCAATTCATCAAAGAATCCCGGTCGGCGAAGTTGGTATCGGGATGAAAATCGAGTGGTGAGTTATCCAAAGATAACCCATCTGTCATAAATCGGGTCGCGGTCGTTTTCCGAGATTTCCAGATACCGGCCAACCCCGGCTGCCCATTCCTGGACCCATTTTGCTTCTTCTTCTGTAGCCACTGTAATCAGCGTTTTTTCCGTGATACCGGCAAGCTCTTCGACAATCGGCTGCCAGAGCTCTTTTGTGTACTGGTACATCTGGCCGAACATAATGCCGAGTCCAAACTCTGCATCCGGCATATAGGCAGAAGCGGTGCGGCCGTCAATGCAGACAGCCTCTTCCGGCTTCAGTCTGCCGTTTTTGAATCCGAGCGAGAGAAGTTCTGCGTCGTTGTCGTAGGCGATAGGAGACGCCCCAATCTCCCGCATCACCTGTGAACCGATACCTGAACCGCAGCAGGCATCAATACAGATTCCGGAGACCGACTCGCCGAACTTTTCGCGAACGAGCGAGCGGATTTTATCGATTCTCTCTTCCGTGATATCCTCACGGGTCGGCGGGATTTCCTCGATAATAATCTGCGCAAAGTATGCACGAAGCGCCGCCTCAACCTCTGCCCGCGGCTCTTCGTACATATCTCCGTCTGCCGCCTCAAAGAGAGCAAGCTCTGCCGGCGTCGGGTCGCGGAACATCCAGGACGTCGCAAACCAGACACCTTCGTTATTCACCGCAAACAGCAGCGGGTTTCCCTCTTCATCCAGCAGAATGCGGGCCCCGCCTGCCGCAGGTTTTGCCTCGCAGATAAGAACCGCCGGTTCCCCGTTGTTTACCAGAGAAGCATAATCCGGCTCGATAAACCGGAGCTCCTCAACCTCAATCATCTCTTCTAAAGACTTCATATTACTCGTTTCTTCCAATCGTCAGGCCTTCCGTTGCCTTGATTACCCCGCTGACTCTGGCATCCTCATGCAGCCAGACCAGATTGCCGATAAGGTCTCCTAAGATATCTGCCCCGCGTTCAACGCGGATGTTCTTTGCCGCAACATCTCCGTGGACCGCATCACGCGGACCAACCTTAACCCGCTTCGATGCCTGGATGCTGCCGAAGATGGTGGTGTCCTTTCTGACCTTGACGGTCTCTGCCTTGATGTTTCCGTGCAGACGGCAGTTGGAGCCAATCTCCATTGGAGTCGGCACAGAGAAGTAGCGAAGGTCCATGGTCGTCTTCGGCGGCAGGACAAGCGGCGTTGCCTGTGCTTCGGCAACCAGTTCGTTGAGTTTCTTCTTGGTGGACTCCTCGCCTTCGATGTGGAGCATCGTCATAACATACAGCAGAAGATACAGCACAACCGGCATGGGGTTGCGAATGGCGATGTCGCCTAAGGCCTTGAACTCTTTGTCAATCGTTACATTATCGCCGATGTCGAGGTTTCCGCCGACGGTGAGTTTTCCGTGAATCTTCACGCCTTCGCCTAAGTAGGCGTCGCCGTTGCAGATAACCGTTCCATGCACTTCGCAGAAGTTGTCGATACGAAGATCCCCTTCGGCAACGACATCTCCGTGCATGGTGGAGAGTTCGCAGATTGCGATATCATTTCCGTAGAGACCGTATCCGATATTACAGTGGTCTCCGACTAAAATGTCGCTTTTTGTTTTCAGATTTCGCTCCTGCAGTTCCGTCTTGTTCGGCAGAACGCAGGTCTTGAACAGTTCCGTGGATGAGACAACAAAAGCGGCGGTCTCTTCATCAATCGAGGAGAGCTGCTGTTTCAGGACTTCCGGTTCGGGAATCTCGGAAAACAGCGGCTCGGCTTTCTCCGCAGGCGGGGTCTGCTGTTCGGTTTCGATGATTTCCTCTTCCGCGACATCAGGCAGGTTGAGGAATTTTTCCTCAGGCTCTGCCGGATAGTCCGGAATGGACTCCGCCACAATTATTCTATGATTCGACATCCTTTCCTACTTAGTATATCGTTATGCACCGTACTTATGGGTTTTGTCGATTAAATCGAGTAAAACCGGCATGAGATAGGCACCGCTGATTCTGCACATGGCACCAGCCGCACAGGAGATTTCATCATAGGCCGAAACATTGTCCACGCGGCATCCGTCTCCTCTGATAATCAGCGGGACCGGGTCTGCGCTGTGGTCTTTGACGGAACACGGGGTGGAGTGGTCTCCGCAGACGGCAATCATGATATCGGTTCTCTCAAGGAATGGGAGAATGGCGGCATCAATCTTTTCGAGGAAGGCCTTCTTCTCTTCGGCCTTGCCGTCATGTCCGTACTCGTCGGCGTTTTTGATGTTGAAGAGGACAAAGTCTTTGGTCTCGAACTGTTTTAAGACAAGCTGGACCTGTTCATCAAGCGGGGTGCTTGGGAGAACCGGGATTCTTTCAAGGCCGACGGAGCTGCCGATTCCGGCAATTAATGCCGCAGAGGCGACAACACTGCCGGAGAGCTCGTGCTTTTCCTCGAAGGTCTCATAGACGCCCATTTCGCCTGCGCCGCGGATTAAGACGACGTTTGCCGGGTTCTTGCCTTCTGCCTTGCGGGCAAGGTTTACCGGGTGGTTTTTCAGAATCTCGTATGCCTGGCGGGAGAACTCGTTGCAGATTTCTGCCGTTCTCTTTGCTTCCGGCGTGTCATCTTCCGGGACGATGAC
>JAGARL010000205.1 GCA_017622255.1 Methanocorpusculum sp. | reverse complement strand
GTTTTTGCGGTTGATGCCGACACAGAGTTCCACATCCTTGAAGTTGTACTCGATCATCTTCAAGGGATCGTTGTTCCAGAGATCTCCCAGTGTTCCGGTATAGCGAACCTTGCGCTCTCCAAGCTCCTCTTCTGCAATAGCATCCAGGCGGTAGGATTCTTTCTGTCCGCTCTGCATCTTCTTGTATGCGGTAAGCAAATCGAAGATGACTCTTCCGCGCATGGCGTTTCGGTCAACAACGCCCGGGAGCCGTGCGAACACATCCGGCTTGAAGCCGAGGACTTCTGCCCGCTTTAAGATATAGGCGGCATCGAAATCTGCAAAGTTCCAGCCGGACAAGATGTCAGGATTTTTTTCCTGAATGTATGCGATAAATGCCTTGAAGAGTTCCCGCTCGGAGTCGAAGGCAAGAATTTTGTGGCGGCTTTCGTCAAAACAGCCGTTTGGAAGCGGCTCTGCTGCGGTGAGCGGAGTCTCTCCGTTGAGGAAGAAAGTGGTGTAGCAGTCGTCAAAGGAGTCATGGCAGGTAATGCAGTTTATCGCATCGCGTTCCGCCTCCGGGAATCCGTATCGGTCGTCACACTCGATATCGCACATGCAGACTCTTGCCTTCGAGAGAACATGTGCGGGGGAGAGTTCGGTGTAACTGCAGGTTTCTGCCGGGAAGGAGACGCCTCCTGTAAGACCTAAGTCAATCAGGAAACGGGTGGCGAAGGGGATGTCTGCTTCGAAGTGGTGATAGTTCTCGCGTGCCGCACGCACATCTCCCGGCTTTTCGGTATAGATGCGAATCAGCGGTTCGCCTTTTATGGAGAATGCTTTATCTTCGGTTACCGTGAGATTTTTTGGATGCGGGCGGTATGCTTCGCTTTCCTTTACCCAGAAGTAGGGACGAAATCCAGTGACCTTTAACTCGTGTGCAGTGCCGTCTGCTTCGCGTCCGAAGATGTGGACCACAGGGCCTGCCGGAGTGTTTGAGTATTCAGCCTGATTGATGGCGATTTCCATTTAGACTCTCCGGCAAAGGCCAGTGAGGAACTCTGCTGCAGCGTTGAGTTTTTCGGTTTCCCAGTCATCAAGTTTGAGATTCTCGTTAATCTTTGCACCGTCTCGGGTAACTTTTGCCGGAAGGCCGATAGAGCACCCGTCAATACCATATGCACCGTTTGCCGGAAGCGAGCAGATGAACTCTTCCCCTTTCTCAATCTTCTGCATCATGTTTGCGATGTGGTATGCCGGGCCGAAGACAGTGCCGCCCTTTCCTTTGATGACCGGCATGGAAGAGCCGCGAAGGCCTAAGAGCACTTCCTCGCGGACAGCTTCCGGAACATCGACGGAAAGCTTGGAGAAAACCGGGACCTGGTTTTCTCCGTGTTCTCCAAGGACCATTCCTTCCTCTTTGATTCCCATAGAGGAAAGCGCAACGGTAAATCTGCGGCTGTCTAAGAGTCCGCCGAATCCGACAACCTGTCCTTCGTCAAGGCCTGCGTGCTTTGCGAAGTACCAGGTAAAGACATCCATCGGGTTGGTGATGACAATCAGTTTTCCGGAGAATCCTTTGAGCTGTTCTGCCGCCTCGCGGGCAATCGGGAGGTTTTTGTCGAATAAGTCTGCGCGGGTTTTGACGTTTGGCGAACGCGAGTATCCGGCAGAGAAGATGCAGTAGTCCGCATCCTTCATATCTGCAATATTGGTGGAGATGGGAATGTCTGCGCCGTGCATCAGGTCGAGTTTCTGTGCATGCAGAAACTCCGGCATGATGTCGTATATTACAAGCTCGTCGGCAAATCCGTTGACCGCGGAGATGTAGGCCGCTTCTCCTCCAATGCGGCCCATACCGAATGCTGCTACTTTAACCATATAGTAGTATTGGTTTTCTTAGGGTTTAACAACCTCTATGAGATTAGCAGGATTCTGAGGAGATAGAGCAGGAGCATATGGAGCGGATAGAACGCATAGCAGAAGTACTGAAACGCTTTGCTGTGGTATCCCTGCTTTCCGCGGTAGAGCCAGAGGGGAATGAGAGCAAGGAGAGCAAAGCCCTGCTGTGCGAAGGAGACCGGGAATCCAAACACCGAGAACTCATAGACAAGCCCGCCTAAGAGTTCGAAGTTGATGTAGGCAAGGAAGATGACCTGTCCTGCAAGACACCACCACTTCCGTCCGCGGAAGAAGTAGAAGACCAGAACCGTCAGGATTCCTGCATGATAGAAGTCCACCATGGTAAGCAGACCAATCACTGCGCCGAGCAGAACCGTTGCGCATCCGGTAAAAATCCGCAGGCTGATTTTCCCTGATGCTTTTGCCTTTTCGTTTAGGTGAATCAGCCCCAGAGCGATTAAGAAACTCCAGAGAATATTCTGGTGAATCGGGTAGAAAAGACTGCTTCCCATCATGAGGTTGAAGGGAATTTCTGCAAGAAGGGCGAAGACAAACAGCCTGCCGGCATATTTTTTCAGGCTTTTGGTGTGGAAGTATCCTTCGACCAGGAGAAATGCGAAGATGGGAAGCGCTAAGCGTCCTATGCAGGTGAGCCAGTCATTTCCGGGAATTACTGTTCCCCAGAGATGGTCACAGAGCATACAGAACATCGCGATGATATGCAGTGATGCGGATGTTGTCTCAAAAGAAATGCGGTACGCCATACGGTTCTCCTGCTGCGGAAAAAAAGATGTTGTGTATTTTTTAGTTCTTTGCTTTCTTCTGCGGTGTCTCGCCGACAAATCTCTTGATGACAAAGAGTCCCATCAGGGTTAAGTAGAGAACGAAGATTAAGAATGCGGCAACGTAGCCGAATGCAGCCGGCAGAACGGTCGGGAGGTAGAGGAGCATTACGGCGAAGATGAAGATTGAAGAGATTCCAATCGCGATATCCAGTATCCAGTCTTTTCTCATGTGGGATTATATTTATCGTGCGGGCTTTTATCACTTTTGGAGTCCCATACATAATCATGGATAGAAATGCAGCACTTGCTCTCCTGAAAGAGCATGTGACAACGGAATCCCTTCTGGGGCACTGCCTTGCAACAGCGGCGGTGATGAAGGGACTTGCAAAAGAGTTAGGCGAGGATGAGAATCTCTGGGAACTTATCGGCATCCTCCATGATATCGATTTCCAGGAAATCGAAGAGGATATGGAAAAGCACGGAGAGGTCGGCTACGAGATTCTTAAAGCCGCCGGCATCTCAGATGAAATCGCGCTTCCGATTCGCTATCACAACCATATGCTTCATGAGTGCGAGTACACAACGCCGGTGGAAATCTGCCTGCAGACGGCAGACAGTGTGTCAGGACTTGTTATCGCCTGCGCCTATGTGAAAGGCGGGAAGATAACGGATGTTTCCACCAAAACTGTTACCAAGAAGTACAAGGCGGCATCGTTTGCGGCAGGATGCGACCGCAGCAGAATCGCGATGTCTGACGTTCTTCTCCCGCGTGAGCGGATGTATGAAATCGCGATTGCAGAAATTACGGCAATCAAAGATGAGCTGGGGCTTTGCTGATGACGGCAAAACAGCAGTCAGAGGTTCTCCGCAGTATCCAGAAAGCGTCCGGCAAACTGGAAGCGGCAAACCGGTACATCATTCCAAAAGGAGGCATCAGTTTAGCCTATGCGTTAGAGGATGCGCTCGACCAGAAAAAAGTCGCTGTTGCCCGTGAGGGAAGTGTAGGGTTCGGCATTGACGAGCCGGTTGTCCGCGTAATTCTTACCGCGCGCCGCTTTAATCCGGATATGCGCTCGGTTGGATGCATCAGACTGAATGAGGATATCGCAGAAACTGTGCGCGAGCTTCTGCAGGACGTGGAGGAATACGACGCGGAAAAGTTCCCGAAAGGCATTTCGACGATGGAATGGGGAATTGCGTTCCTCTGCAAAGAAGGCGTTCCAGCAGCCGTTGTTGCGCAAAATGAGCCGACATACGGCGGCTGTATCTACATTTTCGGCGAGACGCCGGAGGATGTTGCAAACAGAATCCTTATCATATCGGAGCGACTAACATTATAGAGCATTTGAGGCATATATCATGGGAATTAAACCAAGCTATATCAAGACTATGGGCGAGGCCCTTTTAGAACAGCACAGAGACTCCTTCAACGGAAACTTCGACGACAACAAGAAGGTTGTTGCAGAAGTCACCACTATCCAGAGCAAGACCATCAGAAACCGCGTCGCCGGCAACATTACCCGCAAGGTTAACACCAGCCAGCGCCGCAGATAAATATTCAACACCTACTCAATACACATTTTTTCATCGCCCATCGCAAGCCGGAGGCTTGCTCAAACCTTGAGCCGTTTCGCGTCTCTCGGCGTATGCCCGCGACGCCTGCGGGGTGCTGGGTGTTTGGAATTATTAGCTGACAGCTTACTTTTTTGATTTTTTTGTTTTCCATTGCGGTTCTTTTCGCGTTTTCTTCAATCACACTGTGTGAGTCCTGATTTTTAAGATAACCATAATATTGACTCACGTCCAATAAGTATAGCATTATCAAAGGAATGTAAAATGGCCGCCACTCCATTTATTACCATAAAAGACCTCTGTATGGATTTCCCGGAATCCGGGGTCGCGACTGATGGAAATCAGTCAATGATTCGTGTGCTCGATAACATCAACCTCGAAATCTCCGAAGGAGAAATCGTCGGTGTTATCGGCAGAAGCGGATGCGGAAAAACCGTCCTTATTCACTTAATCCGCGGTATTGACAACGCACCAACCTCCGGTCAGATTATCTATCACGTCTCCCGCTGTGCAAAATGCGGAAAAATCGAGTTCCAGAGCAAAGCAGGAACGCCGTGCCCGGTTTGCGGCGATGTCTTAGAAGCCGTTGACGTTGACTTCTGGAATCCGGAGAACGAAAAACTCAAGACCGACATCATGAAAAGAACTGCGCTCATGTTCCAGAGAACCTTTGCGCTCTATGGAGATGACCGCGTTATCGAAAATGTCCTCCGTGCATTAGACGACATCAAATACCCGTCGGAAAAGGCAATCGACAGAGCCGCAGACTTACTCGAAGAAGTCCGCTTAACCCACCGTATGACGCACGTTGCCCGCGACTTATCCGGCGGAGAAAAGCAGCGTGTAGTTCTTGCCCGTCAGCTTGCAAGAGAGCCGCTTTTCCTCTGTGCAGATGAGCCGACCGGAACGCTTGACCCGAAAACCGCAAACATTGTCCACGACCTTTTAAAACAGGCCGCACACAGAGAAGGCATGGGAATGATTATCACCTCCCACTTCTCCCAGGTATTAGAAGAAGCCTGTGACCGTGCCGTCCTCTTAGACGATGGAAAGATTACCAAAGTCGGAACGCCGGAGGAAATCGTTGCCGAGTTCATGAAGGACTACCACGACGACGGCGAGTATGTAGCACTCGATGTCGGACAGCCGATTATCAAGGCAGACCACCTCTTAAAGAAGTTCGTTGCCGTCGACCGCGGAGTCATCAACGCAGTAAACGACGTCTCCTTCGAGATTAACGAGCGCGAAATCTTCGGAATCATCGGTGTTTCCGGTGGAGGAAAGACCACGCTTTCCAAGATGATTGCCGGAATCTACGAACCGACAAAGGGAAGCCTTACCGTCCGCGTCGGTGACGAGTGGATTGACATGAAAAAGCCGGGATTCCAGTTCAGAGGCCGTGCAAAGCAGTACATCAGCCTTCTCCACCAGGAATACGACTTATACCCGCACAGAACCGTCATCGACAACTTAACCGACGCCATCGGCCTCGAGTTCCCCAAAGAGCTTGCCACCCGTAAGGCAATGATTACCTTAAAGATGGCAGGATTCACCGACAAGAAGGCAAAGGACGTCTTAAACCGTTACCCATCCACCCTCTCCGAAGGAGAAAAGCACCGTGTTGCCTTAGCACAGGTCTTAATCCGTGAGCCGAGAATCATCCTCCTTGACGAGCCGACCGGAACGATGGACCCGATTACCAAAATCGACGTCAAGCACTCCATCATGCACGCCAGAGAGGAAATGGATGAAACCTTCCTTATTGTTTCCCACGATATGGAGTTTGTCCGTGATGTCTGCGACCGCTGTATGTTCATGAGAAACGGAGAAATCGTCGCTATTGGAGAAACCGACAAAGTCTTAGCAGAACTCTCCGAGGCAGAGCTTATCATCATGAAAGAAGCTGTTACTGCCGAGCGCCAGAGAGTAGAAGCCGGCGTTGCAAAGAAAGCAACCTTAGCCGGAGGCGCACCCGAAGCTGAGGAGGATGAAAACGCCCTCCACAAGTCTACTGAAGAAATGTTTGAGATGTAACTCATGACAGATATCCGCATCATCGTAAACGGTGAGACCAGAACTGTTCCGGCAGGAACAACCCTTTCTGCGCTTCTGCCCGGCCATCCGGCAGGAGCGACCGTTGTTCTCTTAAAGCCGGGCAGTGTCTCGAAGGAGAAAACCTCGCACCTGCGGCTGAAAACAACAGCCGGAGATATCGTGGTAGAGGTTGCCAAAGGTGTATCCTTCCCGATTGCCGAAGACAGCGTGGAGTCGCTCCGCGTTCACTTCGAAGACAAGAATGCCGCAGCGTTTGGACCGTTTGCAGCGGACTTCGTACCTGCTGTAGAGGAACACCGCTACGCAAGAGGTGATGTCTGCCTTGGATGCGGAGGATATGACGCAAAGACGGCATATCTGATGTTCTGCAGAACCGAGCACAAAGCAGACCATGGAGCAGCCAAAGACGGCGGCGTCATTGGAAAAGTCATCTTTGGTCTCGGTATCATGAACCGCTGGAAAAACGGCGACCGCATCACCAAAATCGAGCAGGTCTTCTCCAGCATTGATGCAAGCGATGCCGAAGCGGTAACCGACCTCTCCCATGAAGTCGAAGACGGCATGCAGATTTTCTCCACCCTCACCATTACCGCAGAGGGATACCGGGAAAACCATGAGGAAATCTCCACTCATGCCGCAGAATCGGTTGATCATATGCTCTTCCGCCTGCGCGACAGAACATTTGACATCGACCGTTCCGCATCCACTTATATCAGAGACCATGCGGAAGGAAAACTGTACGTTCCGCAGGAACTGCAGAAGCCCCGGCGTGAAGGAGTGGTGACCGCAAGAACCGCCGGCAAAGGTTCCGGTGCTATTTACATCTACACCTCTGACGTACAGAGCAACAAAGCACATACCCGTGTGGGAAACGTCACCAACGGTATCGAACTTGCAAAGTTTGCCGAACCGAAACAGAAACTTGCCGTCAACGTTGTCCCGCCGTTACT
>JAGARL010000023.1 GCA_017622255.1 Methanocorpusculum sp. | reverse complement strand
ATTCGGGGTGCGGAGCCGCGACTCCGGCGCGGAGCGGCTCGCGGTGGAAATATCCTCAGTCCATGTGAGGCAAAATGAAAATTCGTTTTGAAAAATAAAGAGAGATAAATTTTCTCAAAAATTAGAGGTATTCCAGGCCGTTCATGTACGGCTGGAGAACCTTCGGGACCTCGACTCTTCCGTCCTCTAACTGATAGTTCTCTAAGATACAGCGCAGAGCGCGGGAGGTGGCAACTGCAGTGGAGTTTAAGGTGTGGAGCCACTGCTTGGACTCGAAGTCGTGTGCATCGCGGACGCGGATGTTTAAGCGGCATGCCTGGTATGCGGTACAGTTGGAACAGGAAACAACCTCGCGGTACTCGTTGTCACGCGGCATCCATGCCTCGATATCATACTTCTTTGCAGCGACCGTTCCAATGTCTCCCGTACAGATGTTGACCACATGGTACGGAAGCTCAAGCTTCGTGAAAATCTCTTCCGCGTTTGCGAGAAGCTCCTCGTGGTACTTCCAGGAATCCTCCGGCATACAGTAGATGAACTGCTCAATCTTCGTAAACTGGTGAACACGGAACAGACCGCGGGAGTCCAGACCGTGTGCGCCGATTTCGCGGCGGAAGCACGGAGAGACACCGACCATTTTCAGCGGCAGGTCCTTCTCCTCGAAGATTTCATCCTGGTACATAGCGGCCATCGGGTGCTCTGCCGTGGCTATTAAGTATGCGTCGTCATCCTCAATCTTGTACATGACCTTCTCGAAGTCTGCAAGGTCCGTTACCTCCTCGTAGGACTTGCGGTTAATCATGTACGGCGGAATGACCGGCGTGTATCCTTTGGCGATAATCGTATCCAATGCAAAGCGCTGGAGTGCTAAGTCAAGCATTGCGAGGTTGCCTTTCAGGAAGTAGAAACCGGAACCGCTGATCTTGGTTGCACGCTCGAAGTCTGCCCAGCCGTTCTCTGCGGCAAGCTCTCTGTGGTTCTTCAGCTCGAAACCGAACTCACGCGGCTTTCCCACCGTCTTGACCACCACATTTTCCGTGTCGTCCTTTCCAAACGGCACAGACTCGTGGAGGATGTTTGGCAGTCTCATCAGATAGTATTTCATCTGTTCGACTGCCTCTGCCATCTTATCGTCGTTTTCCTTAATCTTTGCCGGCAGTTCCTTTGCCTCGATAAACAGCGGCTTTGGGTCTTCTCCTGCCTTCTTTGCGGCATTGATGTCTTTTGCTATCTGGTTTCTGCGTGCACGAAGTTCATTGTTCTTTCCTTCCAGTTCACGCTTAAGAATATCGAGTTCGAGGACAGTATCGACCCAGGCGAGCTTTTCCGTGTCCTGACGCTTCTCTAAATCAGCACGGATAATCTCCGGGTGGGCTCTTACAAATTTGATATCGAGCATAGTTGTCTATATATGTGGGTGTTTGGTATAGAAGAGAGTTTCCACCGAAGCGAAGATTCATTAGAGTGCGGGGCAAATAGTTGAAGTACGCATGGAGAAAAAACAGGTCTCGAACTACATGACTCACGATGTGGTGAGTGTGGAAGCGTCCCAGACAGTCGGCGACGTTATCCGTCTGATTAAAACAACCGGTCATGACGGATTCCCGGTAGTTCGGGGAGGGCGGGTTGTCGGCTACATCTCCGCCCGCGATATCATCGGCGAGCACCCGGAGATTCGCGCAGACCAGAGAATGACCCGGCATGCCATCACCGCAACGCCGACGACGACCGTGACCGAGGTTGCCCGCAGAATCTTCCGGACCGGGATTCAGAAGCTCCCGATTGTGGATTCGGCGATGCAGCTCAAGGGTATTATCTCCAATATGGATGTTATCCGCTCACAGATTGAGCGGGTAACGCCGGAAAAGGTGTTCAACTTCCAGCGGGCACTCAAGACGTTATACGGCGTGGGTTCGACCTTGAAGCGCGAGGCGGTCCCGGTCGCCGCGGTGCATCCGACGCAGTCTGCCGTGCATCAGGATGAGCTGGAGGGCAGAATGTATGAGCTGCAGAAGCATCTTGCCGAGCCGGTGATTGTCGTCTCGTCCGGAAACCGTCTGATTTTAGTGGACGGACACCACCGGGCGGTTGCGGCAAGCAGGCTCGGCGTGGAGACGCTGGATGCGTATGTGGTGACGTTAGAGCGGGATATGGAGCTCGGTCTGGAAAAGACCGCCCGGTCTATGGGTATCTGCAGTCTGTCGGATGTGAAAATCGATACGACGCCGGAGCGTTCGCTGGTCGCCCCGACGCATCCGGGCCTGATTTCGACGGAGAAGAAGCTGGTCCGCGAGTATATGACGGTCGATGTGGTTAGTCTGCAGGCGGCAGAGACGGTGAAGGAGGTTATCACGTGTATCCGAAAGACCGGGCACGACGGTTTCCCGGTTCTCTCGAACGGGAAGGCAGTGGGCCTTATCGCGGCCCGTGATATTGTCGGCGCGAAGGCTTCGGATAAGATTGCGCCGCTGATGCAGCCGGTTATCCTGAAGACGATGCCGGATGAGTCGATGACGGATGTTGCCCGCAAGATGTTCCGGTTCTGTGTGCAGAAGCTTCCGGTGGTAAATCCGGACGGGCAGTTTGTGGGTATTATTACGAATGCAGATGTTATCCGTTCGCAGATTGAGCGGGTGACACCGGAGAAGGTGTTTGATTATCTGAATACGTTAAAGAAGCTCTACGGCTTAGACCCGCATTTGTCACGCGGCAGTGTGCCGGTCAGGGAGCTTATCCCGACGCAGGATAAGGTGTATATGGATGAGCTGGACGGCAGAGGCTATGAGATTCAGAAAGGCCTTGCCGAGCCGCTGATTGTGGTGCGCAGGAGAGGACGCCTGCTTGTCATTGACGGGCATCACCGGGCGGTTGCGGCGAACCGTATGCGGGTTCCGCGGCTGGATGCGTATATTATTGATATTGATTCGGATACGGAGCTGAGTATTGAGAAGACTGCCCGCAATATGCGGCTCTGGCGGCTGGATGATGTGCAGATTTTAGAT
>JAGARL010000204.1 GCA_017622255.1 Methanocorpusculum sp. | reverse complement strand
GGTTCTGTGCTCTTAAATGGAGAGCCGGTTTCTTATGACAAGGCAGGACTTCGCAGTCTTCGAACCAAAGTCGGTCTGGTTTTCCAGAACTCTGATTCGCAGGTCTTTGCGCCGTCGGTTTATGCGGATGTTGCGTTTGGTCCGCTCAATCTCCACCTGCCGCAGGAGGAGATTCAGGAAAGGGTATCTGACGCGATTTTTGCCGTCGGTCTTTCGGGATACGAAAAACGTGTGCCGCATCATCTCTCCGGAGGGGAGCGGAAACGCGTTGCTATTGCGGGAATTCTTGCGATGAAGCCGGATATTCTGGTTGCAGATGAGCCGACTTCATCTCTTGATCCGGCGACCTCTGCGGAGATTATGGACCTGCTTGACGAACTCCACGAGGAGGGGACAACGATTCTTCTCTCGACGCATGATGTGGAGCTTGCCTATTCGTGGGCAGATGAGATTATTCTGCTTGCCGACGGCAAAATCCTGCGTCAGGCGCCCCCGGAGGAGGTTTTTTCCGATTCTGCTCTCATGAAGCAGGCACGGCTTACCGCGCCGGTTCTGCTTACTCTCTATCAGGAGATGGTTAAACGCGGCGTTCTGCAAAATACCGCACCGCCGAAGGGAATTCCGGAGATGATGCAGCTTCTTGAAGGGACGCTTGGAAATGCGGCCGGAACGATTTACACGGTTGATACTGACTGCATTGATGAAGCAGCTCTTGCCCGCATCCGTGAAGAACATGCGGCGGCACACATCGGTGCGATGGGCACGCGTTCGAAAAAGTTCCTTCACTCTGCAGGGGTTGTGCCGGAATACACCTACGGTGTTGTTGACAAGTGTCTGCTCGCTGCGATGATTGGCGAAGACGCGGTGATATTTACCTGCGGCGGCATGGTTGAGCGTGTTGACCTCCGTGTTTCCCAGTTTGAAGCGGTCTCCAGCACCGCAATCCGAGTGGTAAAATTATATCCTATAACCTCCAACAATTAATCATGAGATTTTACCATAGGTAAAATTTACCTGTTCGAGGTTTTGTGAATGATGAACGTACCTGGAGGTCCGACGCCTGCTGAAGTGATGGCAGTATCCCTTTTGAAACTCGGTGTTCGAAGCGGCGATGTTGCAGCGGATTTGGGCTGCGGGACCGGAACTGTTACCCGCGAAATTGCAAAGACCGCATCGTATGTGTATGCAGTTGACGCCCGCGAGATTGCGGTATCCTGCACGAAGGAGACCTGTGCAGGTCTCCCGGTGGAGATTATTGAAGGGGAGGTTACTGACTTCCTTTCCCGGCCGCATCGGAAAATCGACTGCGCATTTCTTGGAGGGAGCAGAAATCTCGCCGAGACGCTGACGCTCCTTGCAGAAGAAGGCACCAGAAGCATTGTTGTCAATGCGGTTCTGTTAGAGACTGCCTGTCTGGCGATTGAGACGATGAAGCGTCTGGGGATTTTTTCCGATGCACTGCATCTTCAGGTATCGCGTTCGTATGAACTCACCAAACGCACGATGTTCAAACCGATAAATCCGGTTTACATAATTCATGGAGAAAACACATGCTGACCGCTGTTGGTTTAGGTCCCGGAGATGCAGAACTTCTGACACTGAAAGCAGTTCGACTGCTGCAGGAAGCAGATACGGTTTTTGTCCCGGGTGGAATCGCTTATGATCTGGTAAAGCCGTACTGTGAAAATATTGTCACGCTTGACTTCCCGATGACCCGCGATGAGGCGGAGATATCCCGCTGTATGGAGGAAAACGCTGAAAAGATTCTTCCTGCGGCAAAGAACGGCAGTGCTGTTTTCGGATTAATCGGCGATCCGAACTACTACTCAACCTTCTCGCGTCTTGCCGAAGCCGTCCGCAGACTTGATTCGTCTGTTGTTGTGGAGACTATTCCCGGCATCAGCTCCATCACTGCGGTTGCCTCGCATGCAAAGATTCCGGTAAACGGTGCGTTTCTTGTAACCGACGGACCGGCTGAGCCGGCGACCAAGATTGTCATGAAGGTTACGCGCCCGCAGGAAAAGAAAGCCGAACTGGAAGCGGAAGGATACACCGACTTTACGGTTGTTGAGCGGATGTACATGGAAGGCGAAGCGGTTTACCGGGAGGAGATTCCGGAAAAGACGCATTACTTCTGCATCATGATTGCGAGGAAGGTATGAAGTACACTATTGTCGGCGCAGGATGCGGAGATCCTGAGCTGATTACCGTCAAAGGGCTTCGTCACTTACAGGAAGCGGAGGTCTTAATCTACGCCGGCTCTCTGGTAAATCCGGCGCTGGTGGAACAGTGTCCTGCTTCGGTGAAGCTGAACTCCTGGGGTATGAGTCTGGAGGAAATCTGTTCCGCAGTAGAGGAGGGTGTGCGTGCCGGAAAGAAGGTGGTTCGTCTTCACTCCGGCGATCCGGCAATCTACGGCTCGATTGTCGAGCAGATGGATATTCTGGAGAAGAAGGGCATCTTTGCTGATATCATTCCCGGAGTATCATCCATGTTTGGTGCCGCCGCTGCTCTGCGGACTGAATATACGCCCCGCGGAGTTTCCGAGTCGGTAATTATCACCCGCTCTGCCGGCGCTACGCTGGAAAAGGACCAGATTGCCGAACTGTCTGCCTTTGGGACAACGATGGTTCTGTTCCTCTCAACCGCGGAGATTGACTCTGTTATGCAGAAGCTTTCCCGCCCGAAGGATACGCCGGTTGCGGTAATCTACCATGTATCCTGGCCTGATGAGAAAATCATCCGCGGGACCATTGATACGATTGCAGAGAAAGTCCATGCCGAAGGAATTGAACGCTCGGCACTTATCATCGTCGGCGATGCGGTCTTAGGAACAGCCGCGCCGTATAAGAACTCGGAACTCTATCGATGAAGTACGCTGTCGTTACTCTTCCCCGCTTTGCCGATGCCGGACGGAAAATTTCAGAGTTTCTGGAAGCAGACCTGCATCTCTATCATGCGGAGATTTTCCGGGAACTCACCGGGACTGCGGACTGCATTGTAGCTCTTATGTCCTCCGGGATTGCGGTTCGCGGTGTTGCACCGTATCTTACTGACAAATGGCATGATGCGGCGCTGGTGGTAGTAACGCCTGATTTGTCGTATGCAATTCCGGTTCTTGGGGGGCATCATGGAGCAAATGACTGCGTAAAACGCCTTGCAGCGCTTGGTATCACACCGGTTATTTCGACCGCAACCGAGGTCACCGGAAAAGTCTCGGTGGAGGAGACGGCAAAACGCATAGGATGTGTTGTGGTGAACCGTTCCTCTACCCGGAAGGTAAACGGAGCGGTTCTGGATTCCGACGTCCCAGTACTCAGGGTTGACCCGCCGAAGATTCTGGTGGCAAATCCCGGAGTGTCGGTTCTTGTCAATGAATCCCGGTATGTTGTCGGCATCGGATGCCGGCTTGGAACAACCAAAGATGAGGTAATCTCCGCAGTTTCGGCTGCATATGCTGCTGCCGGCATCTCCGGCTCGACACTGTTTGCCTCAACGATGAAGAAGTTCCATGAAAAAGGACTGCATGAGGCGGCCGCTGAACTGGGAGCGAATCTGATTTTCTTAGATGATGCGACCATCAATGCGCAGATTCCGCAGTCTGCATCGCGGGCATCCCTTCTGGGACTCTGCGGCGTTGCCGAACCCTGCTGTCTTGCCCTTTCCGAAAAAGGACAGCTTGTACTGAAGAAAACCGTCTTTGGACGCGTAACCGTTGCTATTGGAGAATAATATGGGAACCTTATGGATTATCAGTTCAGGGCCTGGAGATGTAAACCAGCTTACCCCTGAAGCAGCCAGAGCTATTGCCGCGGCTGACATCATTATTGGAAACGCTTTCTATCTGTCAATTCTTGCTGGATTCCTGCAGGGAAAAGAAGTAATCTACAGTGCTATGGGCAAGGAGCTTGACCGTGCACGCGAAGCCTGCAGGCTTGCGGCGGACAAAAACGTTGCCATGATTTCCGGCGGTGATGCCGGAGTGTACGGCATGGCAAGTATTGTTCTGGAAATTATCGAACATGAATTTCCGGGACAGGAGTATGTGGTGCTTCCGGGAGTTACTGCGGCAACGGCTGCCGCATCGCGTCTCGGCTCTCCGCTTTCCGGCGACTATGTGACGCTTAGTTTGTCCGACCTGCTGACTCCGTGGGAAATCATTGTCAAGCGTCTTGACCTTGCATTCCAGATGGGAACGCCGGTTGCGCTGTACAATCCGAAAAGCCGCGGCCGTCCGGTGAATCTGCATCGTGCGCTTGTAATTGCCCGGAAGTACAAACCGGATGATACACCGGTTGGTATTGTGAAAAATGCGTACCGCCGCGACGAGACGGTTATCGTAACGACTCTGGGAGAACTGTTTGCCGATGACAGCTTTGTCGATATGCACTCGATTCTGATTATCGGCGGCGAGGAAACAAGAATCTGGAAGGAGGAGGAAAATGTTCGAGGCATCATTACCCCGCGGGGCTATCATAGAAAGTACGTATACTGATATCGGCGCAGACACGCCGGAAGGATTTGCCATCTCTTCCAAGAGCAGAACGCTTGCCCGCGATGCGGTGGGAAACAAAACCCCTGAAGACCGTCTTCGGCAGCGGTGCTCTATTGCTGTCGGCGACTGGGCAATGGCAGACCTTCTCCGCTTCCAGAATGGTCCGGTGGAAGCCGGACTCAAAGCGCTGGAATGCGGAGCACCGATATTTACCGATATCCGCATGGTATCTACCGGAATCCAGAAGAAGGGACACTGCTGTTCTGTCGAGTGTGCACTGGATTATGGAGCCGATATTGCAAAACGCGAGGGTATTACCCGCAGTTCCGCCGGATTTACGGCATTAAAAGACCGGCTTTCCGGCTCAATTGTTGTGATTGGAAATGCTCCGTCGGCACTGTTTGCGGTCTGTTCCTTTATTGACGAGGGAATTGTTCCGGCGCTGATTATCGGCACTCCGGTCGGTTTTGTCAATGCGGCAGAATCCAAAGAGTATCTGCGGACAAAACCGGTATCTGCGGTTTCCAATGTGGGAACCCGCGGCGGCACGCCGGTTGCGGTTGCATCCTTAAATGAAATCATTACGATGTACGCGGAATGAATCCGATAACCGATCCTGTAAGCGGCTTTGTCTATCCCGCATCCTGGCTTGAGCACTGCTCCGCAGAAGACCGTCTCCTTGCAGAGAGCGGATTTGCGGTTCTGACATCGGACGGGCGTGCCCTGAAAAGAGGCTTTACCACCGGAGCTACCGCAGCGGCTGCCGTCTATGCCGCCTGCGCTTCATTAGGCGGCACTGCGGTTTCCTCTGCTCCGGTTTGTCTTGCCTGCGGAATTGCGGCTGATATTCCGGCATCAGGAGCTTCCGGCATCGGTTTTGCCCGGAAGTATTCCGGCGATTATCCCGCAGATATCACCGCCGGCATCTGCTTCAAAGCAGAGGCTGTCCCGGCTGATTCCATCCGGTTTACCGCAGGATTCGGGGTTGGACGGTTTGTTCGGGACACTCCCCGCTACAAAAAAGGCGATGCGGCGATTTCTCCGCCGGCTCTTCGCACCATTCTCTCTGCGGCAGATGCAGGATGCAGGGCTTCAGGTATTTCCGGTGCAGAGATTCTGCTTACTATCCCGGAAGGAGAACGCATCGGAAAACAGACACTGAATCCGAAAATCGGTGTCGAAGGCGGCATTTCTGTTGTCGGCACCACCGGTTTTGTCGAGCCGTGGGATGACCACTTAAGCGAGACGATGGAAGAGCGGATTTCCTCTGCAGAGAATGTGGTGATTACCACCGGCAGAATCGGACTTCGCTACTCCCGGCTTCTTTTTCCAGACCATGAGGCAATCCTTGCCGGCTCGAAGATAGCAGAAGCCCTGTCTGCTTCCGCTTCCTGCAGAAGTGTTGTTCTCTGCGGGCTTCCGGGACTGATTCTCCGCTACTTCAACCCGGATGTTGCAACCAATCGCGGATTTGCAACGGTCGAAGAACTGATAGCATCTCCGGCAGGCGGTCCTGCCCTGCATGAGGAGCTGAACAAAATCCGGGAAGCATTTCCTAAAACCCGCGTCTGCATCATCAGCCGCGAAGGAACAGTTATAGGTGATACAGCATGAAAATCATCGGCGTTGGATGCGGTCCAGGCATGATTACTGAAGAAGGCATCCGTGTTTTGCAAAGCGCAAAACAGGTCTACGGTTCGCTTCGGGCGATTGAACTTGCGGCGGCGTATATTTTGGATGCAGACGTCCATGAAATAACCGACTACAAATCCCTGAAAACTCTTCCGGAGTCAGCGGTTGTTCTCTCCACCGGAGACCCGCTGATGGCAGGTCTTGGATATCTCCCGGGAGAGGTTATTTCCGGCATCTCCTCCCTGCAGGCGGCGTATGCAAAGCTCCATATCCCCTGGACAAATGCGGCAGTTGTCAACGCACATGGAAAAAACCATGCGGAGGCGGTTTTGAAAGCAGCGGCTGATATCAAAAACGGCCACTCGGTTTTTCTCATCGCCGATCCGGAGTTTTCTGTGGAAGCTCTGGCATCCGCACTTTCACCGGAAACGAAAATTGCCGTCTGTTCTGATTTAGGATATGACACCGAGTCAGTTATCGTCGGCACTGCAGAACACCCGCCAAAGCCGGCATCCCGGCTTTTTTGTGTAGTCTGCGGATACTGACTTCTCTTTTTTTACTCAGGGGAAAAAAGGAATAAGAATGTCCTCACTGGAAAGTGGATAAGAAATTGGAGATGTTCTTAAGAGTGGAAAAAGGAGGTTTTCTTTGAGGAAACCTTCACTCTTTTCTTGCTTTTCTCTGTCCAGTCCAGTAGCCAAGGATAAGACAGGCGATACCTGCGCCGAATGCTGCCTGCAGTGCGAAGATTAAGGATTCAATTTCACCGCTTGGCGGAGACCAGATAACGGACTCATACCACGGAGTGTAACCGGTCTCGTCAATCATGCCGGCAACATTTCCGTCAGCTCCTCCCCACTCTGCATCTCCTGCAACAGCGAGTGCGCCGACGATTAATGCGAGAATGACGATAACGCCGATGATTACTTCAAGTGTTGAACGCTTCATGCTGCCTCACCCTGAATCTTTGCAATCTCTTCGTCAGAAACGATTCCGAGAGTCTTTACAATGTCCGGCTTAACGCGGACGATGAACTTTGCAACAAGGCCGCAGATGATTCCTTCAATGATTGCGAGCGGAATCTGGGTAATTGCGAAAACACCGGCGAATGCGAGGAATGCTGCGAGAATGCTTCCGTCAATCGGGAATGCCAGTGCAAGCTGCAGAGAGGTAAGCGAGTAGGTGACAAGGTTTGCAACACCTGCGGTGATACCGACAGAGAGGCCAAGGCCGAGCTTCAGCTTTCTGAGACCAAGGAAAACAAGCCATGCAACAAGCGGACCAAAGATGGCCATCGAGAAGACGTTTGCGCCAAGAGTGGTCAGACCTCCGTGTGCAAGGAGAAGTGCCTGGAATAACAGGACAATCGTTCCGAGAACGGAAGTGACGAACGGTCCGAAGAATGCTGAGGATAAACCGGTACCGGTTGGGTGGGAACAGCTTCCTGTGACCGACGGGATTTTCAGTGCAGACAGTACGAAGACGAATGCACCGCAAACTGCCATTAACGGCAGTACTTTCCGATCCTTCTGGATCAGTTTCTTCATCTGCCAAATACCGATGAGGATAAACGGAACTGAGATGACAGCCCAGAATATACACCATTCGATTGGCAGATAGCCCTCCATAATGTGCATAAATAAAATTGTAATAATTAATATTTAATTGTTTTAGACTTCAGTGTAAATGAAGAGGGTAACGGAGAGGTACAAAATTTTTCCTGCGGAATTTATCGGGAAAAAAGAGGTGTTTGGATTATGGATTTTCTGCGCGCTGTTCAGAGATGCTGTGCAGCTGCTGTCTCGGCATTTTTCAGCATCAGATTTGCCAGAAGCGGGTCTGAACCGAGTGGGTTTGCGTAAACAAGCGGAATTTTTCGTCCGTCTGCAAGCGTGAACTCCCCGCGGAACTCTCCCTCAGACAATCCGAGAATTTCCGGAATATCATGGAGAACATGAATGCCTTTTGCAAGAAACATTGGAATTGCGACGAGATAATCGATGTCTTTCTTCCGCATTTCTGCAAGTCCTTCTTCCACATTCGGTTCGTTAAATTCCATGGAGCAGGTGATGATTGTGTACTCATCAGTTTTTTCTGCAATCATCTTTGCCGTTTCATTAATCAGCTCTTTTCCGTATTCGAGTCTGCTTCCGTGACCAATAATCAGTAATCCGTGTTTTGTCATCCTTCGATATGTTTATTTTACTATAATATCAATTTTATTTTCATACACGCGAATTCTTTGCATTATGTCAAGAATGCAAAATCGGAAAAATTACGGAAGAGTATGTTTAAGTCCAATTCAGACCAATCACACTATATGATTCCGCTGATGCTCGACCTCTCCGCATCCTCTGTATTAGTTGTAGGAAGCGGTGCTGTCGGTCAGCGGAAAGCCGGATATTTTGCGGACTCCTGCCGGGAAGTTCGCCTGATAGATGAACTCCCCAAAAACCCGGAGGAACTGATTTCCCGCTATGATATTATTGTCGCGGCAACCGCGTCGGAATCGGTAAACGAGACCATCTGCAGTATTGCCCGCTCTCAGAATAAATGGTACAACAGCGCAACGGGCATTGGAAACTTCCTCATCCCTGCGGCATTTTCAGAAGAGAACTTCACGCTTGCAGTCTCCACCGGCGGAAAAGCGCCGGCGGTCTCGGCATATCTTCGCGATTACATCGGAGAAAATCTCCCTGCACTTCCGCAGATGATTTCCCTGCAGGAGACGCTTCGCGCTGAGCTGAAAACTGTTGTCCCTGAGCAGAAACGCCGGGCAGAGATTCTCCGCGCTGTTCTCGATGATTCTGCTGTCTGGCAGGCACTGGAAGCAGGCGATAGAGAGACGGCCCTTGCACTTTCCCGGAGGCATATATGAACACCAGCCTTGCCTTAGCGGTTTTCTCGCATGCAAAGCACAGCAGTGCAGAGCTTGCCGCCTGCCGCTTTGCTGAGGAGAGCGACTTTTACGCATCCGCTCCCTTTTCCGGCTGTATGATTCTGCAGACCTGCAACCGTGTAGAAATTCTCATTCACGGCGGGGCAGATGCCCTTTCTGCCTATCTTGCCGAGGCGGGCAAAGAGGGCTTTGCTGTTCTCGAAGGAGAAGCGGTTCTCAGCCATCTGTTAGAGCTTGCCGCAGGGACTCAGTCTCTTATTGTGGGCGAAGACCAGATATTAGGGCAGATGAAGAAGGCGCTTTCCGCCGCAGAGGAAGCAGGGGCGGCTGATGCGGTAATCTCTGCCTGTGTTTCCAACGCCGTCCGCTTCGGTGTATCTGTCCGGCAGAAAACCGCCATCAACCGGGGGGCAGTATCTATCGGTTCAGCCGCTGTTCTGCTTGCGGAAGAAGAGCTTGGAACACTTGACGGCAGAAACATCTTAGTTGTCGGCGGCGGCGAGACGGGAAGGCTCGTTGCCAAAGCGCTTTCTGAAAAGGACATCCGGGCAATCTATGTGGCAAACAGAAGCTTCGAAAACGCGGTTGCCCTCGCCGAAGAAATCGGCGGACGCGCCATGCGGCTTGACCAGCTTTACTCCTGCCTTGCGGAAGCGGATGTTGTCATCTCCTGTACCGCAGCCCCGCATGAAATCATCCGGGCAGAGCCGCTTTCCGCTCTCATGAAAACCCGTCTCTGGCCGCTTGATGAGTCTCCGCGAAAGCTTCTCATGATTGACATCGCCTCCCCGCCGGACATTGAGTATGCCTGTGCGGACATTTCCGGCGTGTCGCTCTATACCATCGATGACCTGGAGGGAATCTCGAAGCGGAATATGGAGTCCAGACGCCGCGAGATTCAGAGTGCGGAAGAGCTCATCACCGCATACCTTCCGGAGTTTGTGCGGATTATCAACCGCACCGCCGCAGGCGATGTTTTGGCAGAACTCTACTCATGGGCGGAAGACATCCGCTGCCGCGAGGCGGAAAAAGCCCTCCGGGCAATCCGCTCAGGCGGCGATGCAGAAGAGATTATTGAAAAACTGACTTTGTCGCTGACAAAGAAACTCCTGGATGACGCAGGGGCTGCGGTCCGCCGTTCCGCAGAAGAGTGCCGCATCGACCAGGCAAAGTCCTTAGTGACAGCCATTACCGCGAGGAAACCATAAATGTACCCGAAAACCCGTTTACGCCGTCTGAGACGCGATATTCTCCGTCCGATATTCACCGAGACCAGACTCTCTCCCGAAGCATTCTGCCTCCCGCTCTTCTTTGACGAAGCAGCAGAAGAGGAGATTCCAATCTCTTCCATGCCCGGACAGGTTCGCTATCCGCTCTCTGCGGCAGGAAAACTTGCCCGCGAGCTGTTTGCCGAAGGGGTGCGGTCCGTTGTTCTCTTCGGTATCCCGAAGGAAAAGGACGCCGCGGCTTCTCAGGCGTTTGCTCGCGACGGTGTCATCCAGAAAGCGGTCTCTGCCATGAAAGCCGCAGAGCCGGGACTTGTGGTCATCACTGACCTCTGTGCCTGCGAGTACACTTCCCACGGGCACTGCGGAATCATTAAAGAGACCTGCGGCGGCTTTGAACTCGATAATGATGCGTCTCTTGTTCTCATGCAGAAGATTGCGGTCTCGCAGGCAGAGGCAGGAGCGGATATGGTCGCTCCTTCCTGCATGCTCGACGGCATGGTGTCTGCCATCCGTGATGCACTCGATGCGGCAGGATACTCCCATATCCCGATTATGTCCTACAGCACAAAGTTTGCGTCCTCACTCTACGGACCATTCCGTGAGGCCGCGGATTCCGGATTCTCCTTCGGGGATAGAAAAAGCTACCAGATGAATCCGGCAAATGCCCGTGAGGCATTCCGCGAGAGTGAACTCGATGCGGCAGAAGGGGCTGATGTACTGATGGTAAAACCGGCAACCTTCTATCTGGATGTCTTATCCGACATCCGCTCTCTGGGGCTTCCGGTTGCCGCATATCATGTTTCCGGCGAGTATGCAATGATTAAAGCCGCGGCACAAAACGGCTGGCTGGATGAAAAAGCGGTCGTTCTGGAGGCTATGACTTCGCTGAAACGGGCAGGCGCGGATTTGATTATCACCTACTATACCCGCGATATCCTGAGGTGGCTCAATGAATGATGCTGTCTGCGGAAAGCGCAGCCGCGAACTTTTCGAAGAGGCAAAGACGCTTCTTCCAGGAGGGGTTGCAAGTCCGGTCAGAGCAATACAGCCCTATCCGTTCTATACGGCGTCAGCTTCCGGCTGCCGGCTGAAGACGGTTGACGGTGCAGAGTACATCGACTGCTGTTTAGGGTATGGTCCGCTTCTGTTAGGCCACGCCCACCCCGCGGTTGCCGAAGCGGTGGCAGACCAGCTTTCCCGCGGAACACTGTACGGCACACCGTCGGAACTTGAGCTCGACCTTGCCCG
>JAGARL010000203.1 GCA_017622255.1 Methanocorpusculum sp. | reverse complement strand
TGCGCCGGTCGGGTTGTTCGGGTATCCGATAAACATCAGTTTTGCATCGCGGACAACGTCTTTCGGGATGGCATCATAATCCGGAAGGAAGTTGTTCTCCTCTAAAAGCGGCATTAAGTGGCACTTTCCTTCGGCAAAGAGTGTGGAAGTCTTATAGACCGGGTATCCGGGGTCAGCAGCTAAGACATACTCTCCCGGGTTTACGAATGCTTCCGGAATATTTGCGATACCTTCTTTGGAGCCGATAAGCGCTAAGACTTCGGACTTCGGGTCGAGTTTGACGCCGAATCTGGTATCATACCACTGGGCAACAGCCTGACGGTACTCAAGCATACCCAGGTAGTCTGGGTAGTGGTGGTTTGCCGGGTCACGGGCAGCTTCGCATAACGCATCGACAATGTGCGGCGGGGTCGGAAGGTCCGGATCTCCGACACCAAGGTCGATTAAGTCAACACCTTCAGCACGCTTCTGCGCTTTGATGGCATCAATACGTGCGAATAAGTACGGGGGTAAATTGTCAAGACGTTTTGCGTACATTTTCAGTATAGATATTGTATCTCCATGAAATTAATTCCTGCTGTAAGGCATGGGTAAAAAAGATTCAAAGAGAGCGGCAGGGATTCGCTGCCGCCCCCTTCTGCAGGTTTCAGGATGAAAGGAGGGATTGGAAGAGGAAAAATTTTAGGCGGATGCCTGCTGTGGAGCTGCGGCAAGCGTGTTTGGGAAGTAGAGCATCTGTCTTGCGTCGCGGAAGTTGAATTTTTCGATGATTAAGCCGTTTTCCTTTAAGCGGCGAAGTGCATATCTGACAGTGCGCGGGGCAAGTCCGGTTGCCAGAACAAGGTCCTTGTGCGTCTGGGATCCGGTAACTTCCAGGTGTCTCAGGATGGTTATACAAGATTGGGGCATGTTTCTTCTCTGCATACATAATAGTCGTCGTTAAAATATTTAAAGGTATCTCTAGTTGTTCTATTTGACACGAACAATTATTTCGTTTCTATACATTTGTTCGCAAAGAGCAGAATAAATTATCCAAAGAGAGATTGATAATTCCTCAGGACAAACAAAGGATGTATGCTGACAGGATTAGAGAAAAAAGCCCTTGCTGTACTTCTCGCGGTGACAGTCATACTTGCCGGTTTCTTCCTCTGGTTCGGTGTACTGAACCCGGACGCCGGAACTGTTCAATACAGCGAAAACATTCCGGATAAAACGCGCGTAACATTCACCGGAGAAATAACATCCGTAAAGCTCACCGCGACCGGAGGCCACGCACTCCTGAACGTCTCGGGCGTCACCGTCTTTGTCGAAGGAGGGGCTGAGAACATCTTCTATACTGCAGGAGATACCGTCCGCGTTGTCGGTATTGCTGATACCTACAGCGGACAGCGGGAAATCGTCGTTGGAACATCCGGAACGCTTGAACTCATAAAATAACCAAGATTATTTATTGGCAGAAACCAATCCCTATGTATGAGTGAATATCCTGCCCCCGGAGAGAATGTGGACCTCCTTGTTTTACGCGACCTGCGCATCCGGGAAAAAATCAATGTATATCTCTACATGGATGCGGAAATCGCAAAAACCTCCACCGTGGAAGAGGATATCAAAAAATACCGCTTTACCGATATGGACTTCCGGCCGGTCCTGGAAATCGAGGACTGGTTTAAGAACATGCAAAAGCAGATGAAACAGATTGCAGGACCGTCTGCAAATGTGGAACAGATGCTCAAAGAGCAGCCGCTGTCAGCAGAAATCCTCGACACCGGCGTTCTGGAAACGCCGGTCGGTCTTCGTCCGTATCTCAAATGCCTGCTTCCATTCCTTGACGAGATGGAGGAAATCGAAGTCCGCCAGGCAACCGGAATTAAAAATCAATAATAATTTATAGAACAGTAATCCATATTGTTTTTATAAATCCATGTCCTCCGACAGACTTCTCCAAAATGTAGTCAGCATCCTCCTGATGACCGGCTACAATGTCTCAGAGCGCTGTGAGATACGTCCCCGCAGTTTTGATCTGATGACGACCAACGGAGAACACCTGTTTGTCATCAAAGTGGTATCCCAGATTGACAGCGTAAATGAGGATGTGGCATGGGATCTGGATAAAATTGCCCGCCACCTCCACGCAGTCCCGCTGATTATCGGCGAGCGTGCAAGAGACATACCCTTAGAACGCGGCGCAATTTACCTCCGCTACGGAATCAACGCGATTTCTCCTGCCACCCTCTACGATTATCTGGCGGAAGGAGAACTCCCCTTAGTCTATGCGTCTCCCGGAGGACTCTACGTGAATATCGACGCGGACCGTCTGCGCGAACTCAGAGAAAGCATGTCCATGTCTTTAGGAGACCTCGCCCATGCACTCGGCGTCTCGCGAAGAACGGTCAGCAAATACGAAAGCGGCATGGGAACAACCTTAGAGATGGCAATGCGCCTCGAAGAGTTCTTCGACGACGACATCGTAATGCCAATCGACCTCTTAAATTATGTGCCGGTCGAAGAAGAACGCGTGCCGGCATCCCTTCCTTCCGCCCACACCGAAGGAGAAAGCCAGGAAAAGCCCGAAGAGCACCTGCGCTCGATTGGAATCAGCGTCCACGAACTCAGACGCGCCCCGTTCCACGCATTTGCCGTCTTCGAAAACGAAACAATCCTTACCTGCTACGGAACGCCGCAGAAAACCGTTCAGCGGGCAGAACTCTTAGGAAACATCTCCCAGATTTCCGGCACGCACTCCCTTTGTGTGGTAACCGACTACAGCAAGGAAAAGAAGATTGGAAAGACCTTGGTTATCGGAGACAAACGGCTCAAAGACGTAGAAGACGGAGAGGATTTGCTCTCTATGGTATCGGAGCGGAGTTAAATGACAGAAGAAAAACCCATTGACCACCCGCGCCTGTTATTCGGTGCAGTCGGCCTCGCCATGGGAATCGCCACCCTGGTGCTTTCCCTTCTAAACGCAGTAAACCCAGAAACCGCAGTTGTCTTCCTCTCGGTTGCTGTCATCTGCTTCGGCATCTCAGCCCTTATCCCGAAACGCGAACCATGATTTACGAACTCTACGAGAACCACATCAAAAAGGACTTAACGGTATTTCCGGAAGAGCTCTGCCTCATGATTACCGGAAAGGAACTTGCAGAGGACAGAGACAAACTGCTCGATGTCCTCAAATGGGTGCAGGAGTTTCCCGAAATAAAGCGGTTCATCATCCACATCAGTGCAAAATCCGCAGAGGAAGTAAATCTCCCGGTTGAGGAAATGGCAAAAACCGCCCGCATCCGCATAAGCTCCCCGGACAAAGAATACACCGCAGGTTCTGGAACACCGGAGGTCTTAGCGGTTCTTGGAAAGTGCGGCAGACGCGAAATTTCCGATGCGGTTGCAAAGATTGCCGAGTCAGGAATCAATGCAGAAGACATCACTGAAGAGACCATCGAAAAGCATCTCCTCTACCAGGTAACCCCGGACTTTGTCATCAAAACCGGCGGAAATCACTTAACCGACTTTTTAATCTGGCAGTCCGTCTACTCGGAACTCTTCTTCGCCGATGTCAACTGGAACCGGTTCCGCAGAGTCGATTTCCTGCGGGCACTGCGTGACTACCAGTCCCGGCAGCGCCGGTTCGGTAAGTAAGAACCATTATATATTCTCAGCGCAAATCCCTTTTTGCGTATGTCGCTTCGAGACCTTCTTCATCCAAAAAGTGAGGGTGCATCCTTTATCAGAGACATCCTGCTGATTCTCCTGATTGTCGCGGGAATCGGCATTGTCCTCTTTGGAGTATCCGGCACCTGGCCCGCGCTGGTTGCCGTAGAATCCGGAAGTATGGAACCCAATCTCCCAACGTACAGTCTGGTTTTTGTAACTGACGAAAACCGCTACGGAGGGTGGATGACGCAGGAAGAAGCACAGGCGTCTGATGCCTCAAAAGTTTTCAATGAGTATGGCGATGTAATTGTCTACCAGCCGAATGGTATGGCCGGTGTGACACCGATTATTCATCGGGCAATCACCACAGTTACGAAAGAAGAGTCCGAAGCACTCGGCTTTACCGGAGATGCAGCACACGCAGGAGTCATTACGAAAGGTGACAACAGCGTAACAAACCCCTATCCCGACCAGTTCGGCAGTTTCCCGGGATACGGCATCTCCCGCATGGAGCCGGTGAAGGCAGAGTGGATTGTCGGCAAAGCTGTCTTTGCGATTCCGCTTATCGGATGGGTGCCCCTCCATCTGATCGAAAGTATCCTGATTGCTGCGGTAATTATTGTCTGTATTGAGGTTGTAAGCAGAGTTCTTGCAAAGCGCAAGAACCGAAAGAGGTAATCATGAACGTCAACACAATTCTGTCAGACGTCCTTTCCGGGGCAAGAATGACTGAAGAGGAGGCCGCGTTTCTTTTCAGCCTGAAAGGACGCGATGTATGGAAAGTTGCTGATGCGGCAGATGAACTGCGTGAGAGAAAAGTCGGAGACGCAGTGACCTATGTCCGCAATATGAATATTCACTTAACCAACATCTGTAAGAACCGGTGCGGGCTGTGCGGATTCGGCAGAAAGCCGACCGAGCCTGATGCATTCTGTTTTACGGAGGAGGAGTTCCGCGAGCACTGCCGCGACGCACTTTCCAAGAATGTCACAGAAGTCTGTTATCTGGCAGGCATTCACCCGGCATTCACCGTTGAGAACTATGAGAATATCATCCGCACCTTCCACGAGGTAATCCCGGGAGTGCATGTGCACGGATGCAGTCCGGA
>JAGARL010000202.1 GCA_017622255.1 Methanocorpusculum sp. | reverse complement strand
CCTTAGGCATCCTTCTTGCCTGGGTGGACAACCACCCAAGAGACAGCCGTGCACTCACCGAGCTTGGAAAAGTGTATGACCTCAGAGGTTCCAGAGACGAAGCATATGCCTGCTACCAGCGGGCGGCTGCCGCCGACACGCAGAACCGTGAGGCTATTGACCGCATGAACGCGTACTTAATCGGCATCACCGTTGATATCGACGATGAACCGGCAAGCAGAATTCCAACTGGAATTGTGAAGAAGAAGGGGACATGATCTGGCTGTATCTGACTGTTCTTCTCTTCTCTCTTCTATCCCTCTATTTTGTCTACGGGGAGTTTAAGCGGGGACGGTTTCCCAAAAATGTATTCTCCTTCGTTGCCGTACTCGATGGAATAATTGTTGTCCTCTCAGGAATTATGATTCTGCAGCTGTTACTCTGATGAAAAACGTTTTCCAGATACTTCTTCTCCTTGCAGGAGTTGTGCCGTTTGTTGTTCCGATACTTCTCGGCATCTACCGGATGAGCATTGAGCACTGGGAGTATCTCGACTGGCTTATTCTCTACTCATACGTCTACTGGCCAACGTACGTTATTGGAATTATTCTGATGGGAATCTCCCTTGCGGGAATCATTCACCAGAAAATACAGGGAAAAAGTTAGTCGTGCAGGTGCATTCCTGCACGGCGAAGCTCAAGCTCTTTTTCGACTAACGAAAAGTCAACATCAGCCGCCTTTAAGGCAACCATCAGGTGGAACAGCACATCTGCTGCTTCTCCGACAATCTGCTCCCCCTGCCCATCCTTGCAGGCAAGCACAAACTCGCATGCCTCCTCTCCCACCTTCTCTAAGGACTTATTGATTCCCTTCTCGTGGAATAAAAGATGGCGGACATAGGACTTTTCGGTCGATGTGGACTCTGCACGCTGGCAGATAACCTGCCATAACTCATCAAATACATTTGCGCTCATTTTCTCTCTCCAAGAATCTCTATCTCTGCAATGTCGCGGCCAAAGAACCTGCGGACCAGAAGGCGTGCCTTCTCAATCGTTGCCCCGCCTTTTCCAATGGCAAGACCGAAGTTTGCCCGCTCGGAAACGGAAACCGCAACCGGAACGCTTCCTTCGCCGAAGACTACGGACACAATCTCTGCCGGCTTGAACATATTGGCAACAAACGCCTCGCGGGACTCTGCATACTCGACCATCTCAATGCGTTTTCCAAGCACACGGGCAAGCTTCTTGATATTATCTCCGCCCTTTCCAATCGCAAGCCCCATGTCTCCCGGTTTTATGATATAGATAATCCGCTCAAAGCGGTCGTCAATTACACAGTCAACGGCGGTCGAGCGGGTTAAAATTCTCAGCTCCTCGATATACCGCCGTTCTTTAAATCCGAGACTCCGCTCCATGACAGCAAGGTCAAGGCGGTCAGCCTCGGTAGGATTTTCGCGGGTAAAGAAATTTGTCATGATATTCTCCATTTAGATATTGGTAAAATGAAAGTGGGGAGTTATCCCCTATTGGAAGATTAGTAGGAGCGTCCGATTAAGGCCGGCTTTGCAGGCTTGCCGCAGATGATACATCTGCCTTCATCGTCTGCAACATATTTGCTTCTGATTTCGGTTCCAAGGAGGGAAGAGTTGGTGAGCTCCTCTAACTTGTCGGCACATTCGCGGTCGCCGCACCAGTGAACAGCAACAACGTTTCCTTCGAGGACTTCGTTTGCCTGCTCAACGGTTTCTGCGTGTTTGAGGTGTGCCTCTAAGTGGTTCTCTGCCTTCTCTAAAATCTGGTCGTGTGCCTCGTTTAAGAGACGGTTGACGGACTCGACTGCTCCTTCACGCGGAATCTGTGTCTTAACTCCTAAGCGGTTGACACAGACAAGCTGCTTGTTGTCAAGATCACGCGGGCCGATTTCAACTCTGAGCGGGACACCGTGGAGTTCCCAGTGGTAGTACTTTGCACCCGGTCTCATATCGCGCTTGTCGGTCTTGACACGAAGTCCTGCCGCCTTGAGTTCTGCTTCGAGCTCTGCTGCGGCTTCCAGGATTTCATCTCCGCGCTTTCCAACGATAATCGGGATG
>JAGARL010000201.1 GCA_017622255.1 Methanocorpusculum sp. | reverse complement strand
GGATTCCGGTGGATGATACAGGCTTTGGCGGTTCAAGTGGAATGATCTGATTTTCTTCCAGGACGGATTCGCGGATTTTGCGGAGATGGAAGTAGTAGGAACCGGTGCTGATTCCGTTTTGCTGACACCATGCTTTGACGCTCATGCCGCTGCTCTGGCACTCAAGGATCCGCTGCTGCCACTCCTGCAGGGAGACTTTACTTTTGATTTTGGTGATTGCTGTTGTGAGGTTGGTCATGATTAAACTCCTGTTTGTAGTGTGCAATTTACTCGGACTGAGTTTTTTGAACGGTGTGCAGGGTTCAATTTGCTCTGATAAAGTGTTTTGCACACTGTTATTTGGAGTTTAGTTTATCATTTTTTCTGGACTCACGTAACCGCCAAATAAACCGTGACCCATGCACATGAAAACCGTCAGCCTACACCGACTGACGGTTTTCGAATATTCACTTCACCAGGGCAACACCACAGTTCCAGCCTCACCCTGGAACAGCTCTGTAAGATACTGCTCCACGTTCCTCCCGTTCGCACAAGCCGTAGCCGCAATGGAATACATCATTGCACTGGCTTCGGCTCCCTTCACCGATGCCGAGAACAGCCAGTTCTTCCGCCCCACGCAGAACGGTCTCACCGCATTCTCCGCACGGTTGTTGTCAATCGGGATCTCACCCGATTCCAGGAACCGGTACAGATACTTCTTTTCCGATTTTGCGTAACTCACAGCCTTCGCAAGTTTCGTTCCGCCGGAAACGGCAAGTCCTTCTGCCCATGCGAAAAACTCGTCAAGCACAGATTTTGAATGTATCTGACGTTCCATATGCCGTTGTTCTGCTGTCAGCGGTTCTGCGATCCGGTTGCCTTTTTCATCTTCACCGTTGTACTTCCGTTCAAGCAGGAACAACCGGTTGCAGTATTCCACGCCTTTTGCTGCGGCGGACGTGGAAAGAAGTTCCTTGTCTGCAGGAAGTGCATCCACAAACTTCCTTCTCACATGCGCCCAGCAGCCGCATCGTACAGCGTTCTTCAGCTTGTTGTAGCCGTCGTATCCGTCGCAGACCACATAGCCATGATAGTCTCCGAGAAACTTCGAGGCGTGATCGCCGTTACGGGTGGGCTGATACTCGAACAAAATATTGCTGTGGTCATTCATCTTTCCATTGCAGTACACCCACATCCGGGAATCGGTCTTAGCCTTCTTACCGGGTTCATTCAATACCTGTACCACGGTTTCATCGGCGTGAATTACGCTGGACCTCACCAGTTCCCTGTGCATCTGTTCCAATACCGGCTTTACCCAAAGCTGTGCCGCCGTGATGATCCAGTTCGCCATGGTCGTTCTGGAAATATTCGCACCTTTGGCTGCAAAGTCCTTCTCGAGACGGTACAGCGGCATGGCATTGCAGTATTTCTCATACACGATATGCGCCAGCAGTTCCGGAGATACGAAACTGTGCGGGATCATCGGGGAAGGTACTTCTGCCGTACGGATATTGCATTTCTCGATGTCACACCAGATGGCTTCATCTTTTGTTTCATCCATACCGCAGACGGGACATTTCACCACTTCCGCCACATGACGGCGCAGGAAAAGACGGGCAGGTACATAGACCAGCTCATCACGGATCTTCTCCTTCCCGATGACAGTCATTTCGGCACCGCATTTGTCACAGGTTTTGTCTTCGACTTCATGAAATACTTCTTCGACAGGCAGATCGGAATTCAGTTCGTCTCGGGTACGCTTCACACGCTTGTGAGCCTTCACTTCCGTGGTCTGCAAAGTCTTCGGATTGACGGCGGATTCCTGTTCCGCTTCATCGAACATGGGAATCTGTTCCGCACCCCCCAGAACAACCTCGCTCTTTTCGCTTTTCTGCCCGTAGACATACTTCTTCAGCTTGGCAAGCTGTTCCTTCAGTTCGGCAACTTCATCTTTCAGAGCAGCATTTTCCGTCATGGCAGCATGATACTGTTCCAGAACAAGACGTACATCGATTTCTTCTTCCGGTGTACGAAGTTCATCCTTTTT
>JAGARL010000200.1 GCA_017622255.1 Methanocorpusculum sp. | reverse complement strand
CGAGAGCCGAGAGGTGCGTCCTCGACGTCCCGCAAGGACTGTCCTTTCCCGTACACCTGCATAAGGCATCACCATTTTATTTTTCTGCCATGGGCAAATTTACCGTAACCCGGGTAAACCTCCCAAACTCACTTTCTATCTGGATGGTGCCGCCGTGGCTTTCGATAATCTCTTTCGTAATCGAAAGTCCCAGTCCGGTGCCGCCCTTGTCACGACTCCGTGCCTTGTCCACCCGGTAAAACCGCTCGAACACGTGCTCTAGGTCACTCTTGGGAATACCCTTTCCGCTGTCCTCTACCTTAACATAGACATTGTTATACAGGGTTCCCGCAAAAATCTGGATCTTGTCCCCTCTTGCACAGTACTTGATGGAATTGGAGATAATATTCTTAATCGCCCGCTCAATCTGGTCAGGGTCAGCGTAAATCTCCGCAATCTCTGTGGTTCGGTTGTAGGTCAGGGTCAAGCCTTTCTTCTCCGCCTCCACTCGGAACATATCCGACAGGCTCCGGAGCATATCATCAATGGAGAAGTGAATCTTTTCCGCATCCACCCTCTGCATATCAAACCGGTTGAGAATCAGGAGGTTCTGGACCAGAAGAACCATCTTATCCACTTCGTTTTCCACCGTCTGCAGGAATCCTACTGCGGTTTTCTTGTCGTCCAGATACCCGTTTAAAAGAGTTTCGGTGTAGGTACGGATGGTGGTCAGGGGGGTCTTCAGTTCATGGGAAACCTCTGCCACAAACTTCTGTCGTGCCGTTTCCAGATTGAACTGCTCGGTCACGTCCTCAAAGACGCAGATCACACCGGCAATCCGCTCCTCGTCGATCTTAAAGGGGACCAGATTGGTCTTGATATGGCTCTGGTTCAGCAAAAGCTCCTGCTCCTCTGCCCTGGCACCCTCCAGGTACATGAACTCCGCCATACAGACATCGGCGCCCAGCTTTCGGAAGAACCGGTCAAACCGCAGCTCCTCCGGCACTTCAATGTCGAACATCCGTTTTGCCGCCGGGTTGATATGAATGACCTTTTGTTCGGTGTCAAAGGCAATGATACCACTATCAATCCGTTCCAGAATCACCTCGATTTTGTGCTTTTCGGCATTAATCTGGTTGATGCTGTCGTTCATGACGGTGCCAATCCGGTTAAAGGACCGGACCAAGTCCCCCATCTCCCCCGGAGGAACCGCATCCAGGGCAGGAGAAAAATCTCCCCGGGTAAACTGCTCCATCCGCTGCCGCACCAGATACAGAGGCTTCATCAGGCTCCGGGAAATTAGGATTCCCGCACCAAATGCCAGCACAAGACCTGCCAGCATTGCCCAGAGCAACCGGATTGCCGTTTCTACCAAAACGGCATGGACTCCAACCTTGTTATCCCGAACATAGAGGATGAATCCGTCCTCTACCTCGCTTCCGTTCCGGATAAAGATGGCATAATCCATCACGTCCCCAAAAAGACTGACCTTGTCCCCCTTGCCGCCTCGCATGGCGTGGGAGAGATTCTCGGTCATGGTTACCGTACTGCCCCGCATGGAAACGGGAGCAATCACAGCGGCATCCCGGCTTGAAAGCAGAAAATAGCTCCGGTTTTCCGAAATGCCCAGGGTTCCGGCATAGGCATTCACCGCACCCTCTGCCTGGGGAAGCATAATTGCCGCCTCTTCTCCGGAGGTGAGAATCTGTCCCAGAAACGCCGGAAGGTCGCTGTTTTCCACCGACTCGGCTGCTGTCCGGAACTCGCTTCTCTGCAGGTCCAGAACATGATAAAAACTGATGCCGCCGGTGACAAGAACCGCCAAAAGCACCGCCAGCAAAACCCTTGCGGTAATCTTCCAGGTAAGTCGTTTGAACATGTTCTGACACCTCCTTTTGTTCTCCATATTTATGATATCTTTCCGCTGGGGAACAGATGATTCTGTTCCCTACCATACATTTTCCGCATATGTTCTCACAACATCTTTCATTTTACCACAAGTT
>JAGARL010000199.1 GCA_017622255.1 Methanocorpusculum sp. | reverse complement strand
TTGTAATTTTCCGAAAGGTGAGCTAAGGCAACGTATCCTACATGGTCTTTGAGAACAGAAAGCGTCTTTGCAGAAACCTCATTCGATAAGTGGCCGTCTTCGCGGATTCTGTCCTTCAGATACCGCGGATAGATGCGTTTTACTGCACAGTCTCCGCCGCAGGAAACCCCGCACATCCGGCATTCACGGCAGGCCGTGAAACGGTCGGTCTTCATCGCCTCTTCGGAATAATTGCTCTCCAGAACAACCGCATCGCAGGAACAAAGAGCTGTCAGCATCGTATCAGAGACGGTATGCGTATCCAGACACACACCGATTCGGGATTCCCCATCCTCAATCAGGAAACCGGTCGGCTCAGCCGCATCATGATACGTCCGAAACGCGGTAACTGTCAGCGTGCCGAAATCAACGCCGACTCTGTCGTGCATCAGAATCTTTTCTGAGCCCTGCGAGAGAAGACCTGCCTTCTGCATCGCAGAAAGCGTTCCCCCGGATGCAGCTGCCGGAACCTTTGCCGCTTTCAAAAACGCCTTTGCCGAGCGGACGTGGTCTGCATGTTCGTGCGTCACACATAAAGCGCGTACTGTATCTGCCGGAAGCCGGTATGCTTCAAGCGTCCGCTTCAGGTATCCGATTCCTGCATCCACAACCACCGCATCAGTGCCGTTTCCAATATAGATACAGTTTCCTTTGCTTCCGCTTGCCAACAGTACGCAGTCCATTTCTCATATGTTGGTGTTTTGAGATGAAATACCCGCGCAAAAAATCCGCAGAGAAGGTACACAGAAGAACAGTGTGTTTTCAAGGCTCTGGACCTATGGGAAAAAACACCCAATAATCCAATGGGATAAGCAATCCCGAAAAAAGAGATGGTCTATCTAAAGACCAGTGTTCCAGTGTACAGTGTCTGGGTTGTGCTGTCGGAGAATGTACCGACGACATTTACTGTATGCTGACCATCAGTAATATCGAGTCCTGTTGTAGTCGGTGAATACGGCTTTCCGACAACAATCGGCTTTGTCTCATCAATTACCGCATCAGAAACACCGGACACATACACCGTCAGGTTCGTAAGCATTCCTGCATCGTCCCCGCCAATCACAGTCACTACCGGAAGTGTTCCTTTATCATTCAATCCAACCGTCACCGAAACGGACTTAACCGTCCCCAAATCTCCTGCCATAGGAAGAACTGCCGCGGAAATCACCGCAACGAGGACGACAACAACCGCGACCAGAAGAATCGTCGCGACAACGGGGGATACTGCATCATCTTTTCTCTTCATAGTTTCTACTCCGCAAAAGGAGTATTTATAGCTGTTTCTGGTCAAAAAAGAGACAAAAAAGGATTACTGAAGACGGGAAACGTCTTCCAGGAAGGCTTCCACCACATCACGGGTAACATGTGGCATCATAACAAAACGGAGATGTCCTGCACGCGTTCTCGAAACCTTCCAGCCTTCGGGGATTTCTGCCGGATGGAACGCGGCAAGGTTCATCACCGGCGGCAGGACTGTTTTGTACCCAAATGCTTCCATACCGGAAACAAGCCGGCGGGTGTTCTCCAGACAGCCGGCGACAATATCGCGGAATCCTTCGCGCCCCAGATACTTCATCACTGCATAGGCGCCCGCAACATCCGCACCGGGACGCGTTCCCGTCAGCGTAAACGAAGTCTTCATCGTCAGGTACGGAGAGTCAACGCTCAACAGCTTCATGTGTTCCGGATTGCGGAGCAGAAGCGTGCCGCAGGGAATCGTGCTCATACCCATTTTATGCGGGTCAAGCGTTATCGAAGAGACTCCGTCAACCGCGAAATCGAAGGGAGCCGAATTTTTCAGGAACGGAATAACCAAACCGCCAAACGCCGCATCAACATGACACCAGATATCATTCTCACGGGCAAGTTTTGCCGCCGCCGGGACATCATCGACAACACCGTACTCCGTCGTTCCGGCAACCGCCAAGACCGCGACCGTATTCTTGTCAATCAGCTCAGCCATAGCATCGGTATCTACCGTGTAACTGCCCTCCTTGTACGGAGCAGCGCGTGTTTCCACACCCAAGATATCCCGGGTTTTATCGAAGGAGAAGTGGGCAGATGCGGGGACAACAATATTGGGTTTTTCGGTTGGATGGAGTTTTTTGGCGATGCGAATGGCCTGAATGTTGGATTCAGTACCGCCAGAAGTTGCATATCCGCCGATACCGGTTCCATGTAGAAGGTCTCCTAAATCAGCAATGAGCCGGCGCTCGATTTCTGCAGTTCCCGGATACAGTCCCGGGTCACCTAAGTTTGTTGAGACAAAAAGCGCATGAGCGGCAACAGCAATCTCATGCGGAACAGTGCACATCGAACTGAAAATTCTGCTGTGCGGAACATCCCGGCTTCTATATCCGGCAAGCAGGGCAAGCACTTCCTCCCTGCTGCATCCTTTCTCCTCCATATGTATCTGAATATTAGGTCTCAGGTGTTTTCTATCTTTGGAATGAACATGCCTTTTGCAAACGCTCATAACCTCCCGCGCCCTATTCTCAGGTATGTTAGAAGCAGGTCAGAAAGCACCGGAGTTCTCCCTTCCGGACAAGGACGGAAACATCGTATCCCTTGCAGATTTCGCCGGACAGAAGGTTGTTCTCTACTTCTATCCGCGGGACAATACAGCAGGATGTACCCGCCAGGCGGTCGCCTTTGCCGGACTGCAGGAGGAGTTTACCAAAAAGAACGCGGTAATTATCGGCATCAGCAAGGACTCGCAGGCATCCCATCAGAAGTTTGCGGAGAAACACAGTCTGCCGTTTATCCTTCTCTCGGACACTGAACTTGATGCGATTCAGAAATACGGCGTCTGGCAGGAGAAAAAGCTCTATGGAAAAGTGAGTATGGGGGTAGTGCGCTCCTCGTTTGTGATTAACGAGGAGGGCATTCTGGAACGGGTGATGTATAAAGTAAAGGCAGACACCAACGCGCAGGATATTTTAGACGGGCTGTAATGCCCGCCCCTTTTTTTTGGAAGTTACGCAGACTTTCCGGCCATCTCCTGCTCCTGCAGGGCCATATAGTCTACCTTATTCATCTTCGTCAGCGGCATGGCATCGATTACCTCTACCTTCTTTGGAACACTCCAGCGGTTTACCTTGTCTGCGGCATAGGCGATTAAGTCCGCTTCGAGAGTCTCGAGGTTTGCGCCTTCCTCCGGCACCACGAACAGCTTGATTCTGCGGTCATCCTTGTACGGGGTAGCAACAGCACAGACCTGTTTGACGGACGGATGCTCGATGATTACATCCTCGATTAAAGACGGGTAGACGTTGTAGCCGTTTACCTTAATCATTCTCTTGTGGCGGGAGCGGAAGCAAATCATGCCGTCGTCTAACTGGACGATATCACCGGTGTGCAGCCAGATGCGGCCGTCTGCGTGTTCGCGCAGGACTTCAGCGGTTGCCTCCGGGTTGTTGTAGTATCCGGTCATCATTCCCGGACCAAAGTAACAGAGTTCTCCTTCCGCGCCCTCTTCTGCCGGCTCGGTTGTTCCGGGGACAGT
>JAGARL010000198.1 GCA_017622255.1 Methanocorpusculum sp. | reverse complement strand
TTACGGTGATGCGACTATCACGCTTCCGGTCTTGGCTACCGCAACACTCGAACGTCTGGAGGGACGCAAATAATGGCAGATTTATTATTAGCACTTGATGTGAAAGGAAAGGAAAAGGCTGTTGCAGTTGCAGAAGCCTGTGCAGGCGAGATTGACGCGATTAAAATCGGATATCCGCTTGTGCTGTCCGCAGGTCTTGGCGTGGTAAAGGAGCTTGCAAAGTTCGGCACGCCGATTATCGCAGACTTCAAGGTAGCAGATATTCCAAACACCAACTCCCTTATCTGCGAGGAGGTCTTTGCGGCAGGATGTTCCGGTATCATTACGCACGCATTCTGCGGTGAGGATTCCCTTTCCGCAATCGTTGACGGAGCACACGCTCACGGCGGAGAGGCATATGTGGTCTGCGAGATGAGTCACCCCGGAGCACTTACCTTCTTAACCGGTGCAAACGCAGAAAAGATGGCAGGTATGGCAAAGGCTGCCGGTGCAGACGGTATTATTGCCCCGGCTACCCGCCCGGAGAGAACCGCAGTCCTTCGCGAAATCATCGGAAACGATATGAAAATCTGTTCTCCGGGTGTTGGTGCACAGGGTGCCCAGCCGGAGGATGTGAAGAAGTATGTTGACGGCATTATCGTTGGCCGTGCAATCTATGAAGCTGAGGATGTAAAGGCAGCTGCCCACGCATACAAGCTTCGCTGTATCTAACCCCCTTCTTTTTTTCGGGTTTTTAAAAGAACCCTAATGTACCTTGAGCACTAACATAACTTCGACTATGGATTCATTCTTCATTCACCAATTCCATAGGAGATTTATTACATGTACGTATCTGACACTACCAAGTATCTTATTCACATTAAAATCGAGGCAGAGGGGGTGGTTGAGAAAACCGACGTAGTCGGTGCAGTCTTCGGGCAGACCGAAGGTCTTCTGGGAGAAGACATGGACCTGCGTGACCTGCAGCGAAGCGGCAGGGTTGGCAGGATTGATGTAACGCTTGTCTCGAAGCATGGAAAGACGGCGGGTGATTTGTATATCGCTTCCTCGCTTGACCGGGCTGAGACGGCGATTCTTGCCGCGGCTCTGGAGACCATCGAGCGAATCGGTCCCTGTGTTTCCCGGATTACCGTTGAGGGAATCGAGGACCTGCGGGCAATCAAGCGCCGGAAGATTGTTGACCGCGCGAAAGAGCTTTTGATGGAGTCCTTTGATGAGGTCGGACTTTCCACGAATGAAATCTTAGCCGAGGTTCGCGAGGCAAGCCGCGTGGTAAAGATTACTGCAATCGGCGAAGAACGCATCCCGGCAGGACCGACGGTTCTGGAATCCGATGCCATCATTATTCTTGAAGGAAGGGCAGATGTCTTAAACCTGCTCCGCTGCGGAATCAAGAACACTGTAGCAGTTGAGGGCACGAAAGTGCCGGAGATTGTGGCGGAGCTTTCCCGCAAGAAGAACACCACAGTCTTCGTTGACGGTGACAGAGGGGGAGACCTGATTCTGCAGGAGCTTTTGCAGGTTGCAGACATCGACTGCGTGGCATTCTCTCCGCGGGGCAGAAGTGTTGAGGACATGACCAGAAAGGAGATTATCAAATCTCTGCGGAACAAAGTCCCGGCTGATGTTATCCGTGCACAGATTGCAAAGAACCAGCCAATCTCAGATCTTGTCTTTGAGATTACTGCGCCGGAGGATTCTGGAGAAGCGGATGTTTCGGAAGAGCCTGCTCCGCTTCCGGCAGAAAAGCCTGAGCCGCAGGAGCCGATCTCCTCGGTGGAAGGCCATGCAGAGTATATGAAAGGAACAGGCCGTGCCCGTGTGCTGAGCGCTGACGCGGTTATCCTTGGAGACTATACTATAAAGGAGCTGGAGGATATCTTACCAAGGCTGGACTTAGATGCCGCGGGAATTATTATGGATGCTTCCTGCGGGCAGAAGCTTGTGGATGCAGCATACAAAAAAGGTCTGCAGTACATCGCGGCAGCCGAGTTTTCCGGAATCGTGCACCGGCCTGCGGGAATCAGACTGATTCCGCTCTAACTTTTTTTTGAAAAAAGAAAATATTTGTATCCGAATCTTCGGATTAGTTTTTCAGACAGGAGAGAAGGTCGTCGCAGCGTGCGTTGATGCGCTTTGCAGC
Source organism: Methanocorpusculum sp. (assembly GCA_017622255.1). Lineage (GTDB taxonomy): Archaea > Halobacteriota > Methanomicrobia > Methanomicrobiales > Methanocorpusculaceae > Methanocorpusculum. The sequence goes on along the minus strand of JAGARL010000198.1, from coordinate 6,888 downwards.
TTCGAGGACTGCGGCTGCTGCATCCTTTGATGCGTTTGGTTTCATCGTGACCGTCATCTCCGGGTCGGAGAACTGGAACTCGATAACGTATTTTGCGACATCCACTTCATCGTCTAAGAGAAGCTCTTCGACGAGTGCGTTTACGAAAGTGTGTCCCTCTCCCTCAAGGACAAGCTGTATTTTTTCCTTTTCAAGCTCAATAATCTTCAGCTTCATTGTGTAGTATTATTTGTGCGGAGAACCTATATGTATTGCGGGTTTTCTTCCCTGAAGTTTCCCGCGGCTCTGGACCGTATCGCCCAAAGTATTATTATGTCTGAGGGTCAATATACTAGAGCACTCAGTTTAGTGGAGCAGTACTCGAAAGATACTGCGAGTGTCACCTCTTCGAAAGAAGAGATATGATGCGGAATTATCTGTAGCAGATGTAGCCAAGCCTGGTATGGCGCAGGGTTGCTAACCCTGTGTCCCTCTGGGACTCGGGGGTTCAAATCCCTCCGTCTGCGCTTATTTTCACGCATATACCACACCCCGGCACTGCATTCGTTTTAAACGGATTAATGTGTAACTTCAGGAACGTATGAAATAAGACGTCCCACTCTCACAACAGAGAGGTAAAACAATGGTTGAAGAGTCAGAATTAAAATATTTTGTGCGGATCATTAACACTGATCTGGACGGTACCCAGCCTGTTCAGCTTGCGCTGACCGGTATTAAGGGAATCGGTCTTCACGCAGCACTCATCATCTCCCGCCGTGCAGGCGTTGACACTCATGCAATCGCAGGTCTGTTAGAGGATGAGCAGGTCGCAGCACTCGAAGAACAGGTTCTTGCATATGCCGCAACTGTACCAAAATGGATGGTCAACCGCCCCGTAGATGTGTACACTGGTGAAAAGAAACACCTCTATGGCAGCGACCTTGCACTCGCAAAGGAAGATGACATCAACCTCATGAAGAAAATGCGGTGCTACCGTGGTGTTCGTCATGAGAACGGCTTAAAAGTCCGTGGACAGTGCACTAAATCTACCGGTAGATTCGGTAAGATCGTCGGCGTTTCCAAGAGGAAGAAGTAATTAGGTGAGAAAAATGGGATACCCAGGAAAGAACACTAAAAAGTACTCAACTCCGACACGCCGCTATGAGAAAGCACGTATCGAGACTGAGCGCGTCCTTGCAATCAACTATGGACTTCGTAACAAGCGCGAAATCTGGAGAGCAATTGAAGTTTTAAGAAAGCACCGTGGAGGAGCACGTGAAGTTCTCGCAATGACTTCCTCTATGGGCGAAACCCCGAAGACCGTCGCACGCCGTGAGGAGCTTCTCGGCACCCTGCAGCGCTACGGTATCGTCGGAGCAACCGCTGGAATGGATGACATTCTCAGTTTAAAGGTTGAGGACATCTTAGAACGCCGCCTTCAGACTGTCGTTTACCGCAAGGGTCTTGCACGCAGCATGAAACAGGCACGTCAGCTTATCACTCACGGTCACATTGCCATCGACGGCAAGCGTGTCAGTGTCCCGAGCTACATGGTCACTGTTTCCGAAGAAGCAAACATCGCATACTACGCAACCTCCTCGTTTGTTGATGAAGCAAACGGTGAGCGCCAGCGTATCATGAACCAGAGGGCATAACCATGGCAGAAGCAGCTGAAAAATGGGGCATTGCCCACATCTTCGCCTCGTTCAACAACACCATCATCACCGTCACCGACTTATCCGGTGCAGAGACCATCTGCAAATCCAGCGGTGGAATGGTCGTTAAGCAGGCACGCAATGAATCCTCGCCGTATGCAGCAATGCAGATGGCAATCAACATTGCACAGGCAGCAAAAGACAAAGGAATTACCGGCCTTCACATCCGCGTCCGCGCACCAGGAAACGGCAGACAGCGTTCTCCGGGACCAGGAGCACAGGCAGCAATCCGTGCACTCTCCCGTGCCGGAATCCGTATCGGAAGAATTGAAGACGTGACTCCCGTACCGCACGACTCCATTCGTGTAAAGGGCGGAAGAAGAGGCAGGAGAGTCTGAATGGATCTGGTATTCAGCAGGCTCGATGACTCTGTCGCACGTTTTACTATCCACGGAGCGACGCCTGCATTCGCTAACGCCCTTCGTCGCTCAATGATTGGAGAGGTTCCAACTCTCGCAATCGAAGACATCCGTATCTACGACAACACCAGCGTTCTCTTCGATGAGATTCTGGCACACAGACTTGGTATGATTCCAATCAAGACCGATCTGTCCCAGTACTCCCCGAGAGCAGACTGCTCCTGCGGAGGCGTTGGATGCCCTGGATGTACGGTTACCTTCACACTGAGCGCTGAAGGTCCGAAGATGGTTACTTCCAGTGATCTCATCTCTATGGATCCGAAAGCAACTCCGGTCCTTGATAACATCCCAATCATCAAGCTTTGGGAAGGACAGAAGGTTGTTCTGGAAGCAACCGCTGAAGTCAACTACGGTAAAGAACACGCAAAGTGGGAACCGACTCTCGCATGCGGCTACAAGGAGTTCCCGGTTATTACTATCTCCGAGAACTGCGACGGCTGCGGAAAATGCGTTTCCGAGTGTCCGCGCGACGTTCTGGAAATTGCCGACGGCAAAGTTTCCATCCGTGTTGTCAACGGTGAGAGCAAAGAAAAGGACTGTTCGATGTGCCGTCTCTGTGAGACCGCATGTCTGGACACCGAAGTCGAAGAGTCCGCAATCAAGATTGATGCAGATTCTACCAGATTCATCTTTGTTGTAGAAAGCGACGGCTCACTGCCGGTAAAAGAAATCATCGAACGTGCACTGCTGCATATCAAATCAGTATCCACAGACTTAATTGATGCATTACAGGAGGGACTGTAAATGAATAAATCCAACCCCCGCCTCGAATCCTTAATCATGATGCTTAAACGCGCATCTAGAGAGAACGAGGCAAACATCTGGCGCGAGATTGCAGGACGTCTTGAGACCTCCAGCAAGAACCACGCAGAAGTAAATGTCAGTAAGATCAACCGCTACGCAAACGAGAACGAAATCATCATCGTTCCGGGCAAAGTTCTTGCCGCAGGAACCATTGGTGCAGCTGTTAAAGTTGCAGCATTAAACTTCTCCGATGCAGCACGCGAGAAAATCACCGAGGCAAACGGAACCTGCATGACTATCGAAGAGCTCGTTGCAGCAAATCCGAAGGGAAGCCGCGTCAGAATTCTGAGGTGAATTGAAATGGTTACCGTTATTGATGCAGAAAACCTTCTTCTTGGAAGACTCTCCAGTATCGTTGCCACCCGCGTACTTGCAGGTGAAGAGATTGCAATCATCAACGCTGAAAAAGCAATCGTTTCCGGAAACCGTGCAATGGTCTTAAACGAATACTACGTCAAGCGCGTACGCGGATCCGTCGAAGGCGGTCCGTTCTACCCGAGACGCCCAGACCAGCTTGTGAAGCGCACCATCCGCGGTATGCTTCCATACAAGACCCGCCCGGGAGCAGCAGCTTTCCGCCGTGTCAAGGCATACGTCGGCGTTCCGTACGAGTTCAAAGACGCAGAAGCAGAAGTCCTTGCAGACGCACACCGCGACAGACTTTCCGGTGCACGCTATGTTGCAGTCGGTGAGATCAGCAAGAACCTTGGAGCAAAGTTCTAAAACAGGTGAATGAAACATGAAAGTAATTAACACCAGTGGAAAGAGAAAGACCGCTATTGCACGCGCAACCTTCCGCGAGGGCAAGGGCAGAGTTCGTATCAACTCCGTACCATTAGAGGTTTACTCCAACGAGATCATCAGAATGAAGATCTCTGAGGCAATTGCACTCGCTCCGGGAGCAATCGACAACGTCGATGTTGACATCGAAGTCTCCGGCGGAGGAGTCATGGGCCAGGCAGAGGCAGTCCGCACTGCACTTGGTCGCGGAATCCTTGGCTGGACCAACGACCCGAAGATTAAGGAAGTCTACCTGTCCTACGACAGAACTCTCCTTGTCAACGACTCCCGTCAGAAGGAAATGAAAAAGCCGCATGGCCGTGGAGCACGTGCGCGCTTCCAGAAATCCTACCGTTAAGTACCGAAGGTCGAATATATTGGGGGGAATTCTCCCCTCAATTCGAAACATTAATAAGGACACAAAGATAACTTATGATACCAGTTCGATGTTTCACATGTGGGAAAGTGATTTCCACATACTGGGAAGAATATCAACAGAGAACAGCAGCCGGTGAGGACCCGAAAGATGTCCTTGATTCACTTGGATTAGACCGTTACTGCTGCAGAAGAATGCTTCTGTCTCACAAAGAGACTGTTGATGAGTTGTATCCCTACACGTGAAGCATGAGAATGAGCGGGGCCGTAGGGTAGCCTGGACCATCCTATTACGTTCGGGACGTAGTGACCTGAGTTCGAATCTCAGCGGCCCCATTTTTTTCTCCCTGATTCATGGATGTGATTTTCTATAATGACAGCTACTAGTTATACTCGTTATGAACGTGCCAGAATTGTCGGAGCACGTGCTTTGCAGATTTCGATGGGAGCTCCTGTCCTTGTCCGCACAGCAAAAATCGATCCGCTTGACATTGCTCTTGCAGAGTTCGATGAGAACCGTGTCCCGATCACTGTTAGACGGCAGTTCGGAAATACCGTTGAGGACCTTTAAATGACTGAGATTGCAGATATTCTTCTCCGTATGATTGTCGATTCACGCGGCAATCCGACTGTTGAGGCAGAGATTACCACTGTTTCCGGCGGCTTTGGCCGTGCATGCGCTCCAAGCGGTGCATCTACCGGAATTTATGAAGCCCATGTCCGCCCGTGCGACGAGGCTATTGAGGATGCAAAGCAGACTCTTATCCCGCAGCTCATCGAACTTGATGCAGCTGACCAGAGAGGCTTTGACTACGTCCTTCACGAAATCGACGGAACCGAGAACCTTTCCGGTATCGGTGCAAACGTGGCTGTTGCTCTCTCCCTTGCAAACGCAAAGGCAGCAGCATCCGCACAGGGACTTGAACTCTTCCAGTACCTTGGAGGAGCTTTTGTTCAGCACCAGACTCCGCTTCCGCTCGGAAACGTTATCGGCGGCGGTGCACACGCAGTTGATGCAACCGACATTCAGGAGTTCCTGATTGTCCCGACCGGAGCGGGAAACGCTTCTGAGGCTGTCTTTACCAACGCTCTTGTCCACAAGCGCATCAAAGAGATTCTTGTTGCGCGCGGCAAGGGATGCGGCAAAGGCGACGAAGGAGGATGGGCACCGAAGATTTCCGACCTTGAAGCCTTCGAAATCGTAAAAGAAGCAACCGACAAGGTTTTCGACGAGACCGGTATCGAGGTCCGCATGGGTCTTGATGTTGCCTCTTCCGAGATGTGGGATGCAGAGAAACAGCGGTATGTCTATAAGAACGCAGAGCGTACAACTGAGGAGCAGATTGCGTATATTGCAGAGCTTATCGATGACTACAACCTGATTTACGTCGAAGACCCGATTCAGGAAGAAGACTTCGAAGGCTTTGCCGCTATCACCGCCGAAGTTAAGGACCGCGATACTCTCATCTGCGGAGACGATCTGTTTGTCACCAACGTTGAGCGTCTGGCACAGGGTATTGAGATGAACGCAGGCAACTGTGTTTTAATCAAGCCGAACCAGATTGGTACCCTGACTGATACCTTTGAGACCATTGACCTCGCACACCGCTGCGGTTACGAGACTGTCATGTCCCACAGATCAGGTGAGACAACCGATGCCACCATTGCACACTTAGGAACTGCATTCGAGTGCTGCTTCTTAAAGTGCGGTGTCGTCGGCGGCGAGCGCATCGCTAAATTAAATGAACTTATAAGAATTGAGGAGCATTTCTAAAATGGCCGACAATGAACTTGGAATTGAATTAACTGAACCATTAGTATCTGTAGAAGAATATCTTGCTGCAGGTGTCCACATCGGTACCCAGCAGAAAGACAACGACATGAAGGACTTCATCTACCGTGTTCGTTCCGACGGTCTTTACATCATCGACATCAGAAAGACTGACGAGCGCATCAAGCAGGTTGCAAAGTTCCTTTCCCGCTACGAGCCAGGAAAGATTTTCGTTGTCACTTCCCGTCAGTACGGTCAGTACCCGGCACAGAAGTTCGCAGACACTCTTGGTGCAATCTCCCACGTTGGCAGATTCATCCCGGGAACCTTAACCAACCCGAAACTCCCGAAGTACGTTGAGCCGGAAGTCGTTATCGTTACCGACCCAATCGGAGATTCTCAGGTTATCACTGAAGCTGTCCAGTGCGGCATCCCGGTTATCGCACTCTGTGATATCAACAACCAGACCAACAATGTTGATCTCGTTATCCCGACCAACAACAAGGGACGCAAGGCACTCTCCATGATCTACTTCCTCTTAACCAGAGAGATCATGAAGCAGAAGGGCATTGTTTCCTCCCTGACTGTTGAAGACTTCGAAGCTGAACTCTAAGTTCGGTTTTCGGAAAATCATATCCTTTTTTTTGTAATAGTTATTTGGTGTTTGTGAAGAGGGGTTGGAAGGTTTGACCTGCCGTATGCAGGAGGGGAGTTCGCACGACTTCCCGGACGGTGAGATTTTCTTTATAGAATTACTCCTATTTTTGCCAATCTCTCTATCTCGCGAAAGACGAGCGGCACGCAGTGACGCAAGCCATGAGAAAATCGTTAGGTTTGCGAAAGTGCCAAATCTCTTATATAATCCACTCCTTTGTCTTTATCTCTATAATGTGCACTCTGATTTTTCGAGCTTTTCAGACAAAAAACGCACTTTCGCACCGCGCGGTATGGGATTTATATACTTCTACATTGAATCATAAGATTGGCCGGTCTGACCAACCGGACTAACAAGATAGGAGGTGTTATTCATACTTCTGTTTGTAAT
>JAGARL010000022.1 GCA_017622255.1 Methanocorpusculum sp. | reverse complement strand
CCCGGCGTTGTTTGTCTCTGTGTGGACGGCGTCCGCTTCCATCCGGTAGGAGTCATTGTTCTCTGAACCCCGCATGGCAGATGCCGCAAATCCTGCGCCGAACTCAATGCCTTTGACACCGGGGACTGCAAAGACCGCTTTTGCAATTTCCCCGTCCAGTGTATCAAAGAACGGTTCGCCAAGTCCTGCCGGAAGACCGCAGGCCACACAGCGGATGACGCCTCCGACACTGTCTCCGTCCGCTTTTGCAGACAGGATTTCCTCGCGCATGGCATCTTCCATCTCCGGTGTCATTGCCCGGAGTGCATTAGACGCTGAGCAGGCAAGGATTTCCTCTGCGGAGTAGGATGCCGTATCGACAACAGAACCAATGCGGGAGGTGTAGGAGCCGACCGAAATGCCGAAGGCAGAGAGGAAATCGCGAAGGATTGCCCCTGCGGCAACTAAGACGGCGGTCATTCTGCCGGAGAACATGCCCCCTCCTCTGATGTCATGGCTGAGGCCGTATTTGCAGTATGCCGGATAATCTGCGTGTCCCGGACGCGGAACACGGCGGAGTTCATCATAATCAGAATCCCGGATGTTGGTGTTTTCAATCCGCAGAACAAGCGGCGCTCCGGTGGTTTTTCCATCCAGCAGGCCGACAATTTCCGGGATGTCCGGTTCTGCCCGCGGTGTTCCAATGCCCGGAGCAGGCTTTCGAAGCGCAAGGTCGCGGGCAATGGTCTCGGTGTTTACGGCAAAACCTGCCGGGATTCCATCAATAACACATCCAATGCAGGTGTCGTGGCTTGCCCCGAACAGGGTGAGCCGGATTGCATTTCCAATTGTATTCATGCGGTGTTTCCTCCAAGTTTTCGCAGGTCTGAAACAAATGCCGGGTAGGAGACATCCGCACAGGAGATGTCATCAATAATGGTGTCTCCCTCTGCCGTCAGTGCCGCAACAGCCCCTGCCATTGCGATGCGGTGGTCGCCTTTTGTCTCAATTTCTGCGCCGTGCAGCGGACGTCCGCCGCGGATGATGCAGCCGTCCTCGGTTGCGGTAATGTCTGCCCCCATCGCGGAAAGGAAGGCGGCGGTTGTCTGCAGGCGGTTACTTTCCTTGAATGCCAGGTGTGCCGCCCCGAAGAGGCGGGTTGTTCCCTCTGCCGCACAGCCGACCACGGCAATTATCGGGAAGAGGTCCGGGGCATCGCTTAAGTCAACCGCAATGCCGGAAAGTTTTCTGCACTCGACGGTTACTGCATCCCCGGTTCGGGAGACCTTTGCCCCGAAGCGGGCAAGGATGTCGAGGACTGCTTTGTCTCCCTGCGGGTCGTGCTCCTCAAGGCCGGTGACGGTGACTTTTCCGGTCAGTGCCCCTGCCGCGAGAATGAATGCCGCAGAGGAGTAGTCACCGGAAACTATACCGTCTGCCGGCGTGTAGTGCTGGCCTGCCGGGACGACGAATCCGTCTGCGGTTTCCAGAACATCTACGCCGTGCTTTTTCATGGCGGAGATGGTCATGTTCACATACGGCCGCGAGGCAAGCTCCGTTGTCAGACGGATGGTTCTGCCGGATGGAGACAGCGGTGCTCCTAAAGCAGAGCGGAGATGAACTGCGATGAGATGTCACCCTGAATTGCGACCTCCCCGCCTGCGGCAGGGCCGGTAATCGAAAACGGCGCACAGCCGTTGTTTGACTCAACATCAGCGCCAAGCGCTTCCAGTGCGGAAAGCAGCGGAAGCATGGGACGCTTACAAAGCGAGTCGTCTCCGGTGAATGCGGTTTTTCCGGCAAGTCCCGCGGCAATTCCGGCAAGCATGCGAATTGATGAGCCGGAGTTTTTACAGTCGATAACTGCATCTGCCGCACGGAGATTTCCGCCGCGGATGGTAACGGTATCTCCGCTGACCTCGACCTCTGCGCCGAGGGCTTGTACGGCATCAAGCGTTGCATTCGTGTCCTCGCCGAACAGCGGGGACTGCACGCGGGACGTGCCTTCTGCAAGGGCGGCGAGCATGTATGCCCGGTGGGTGTGGCTTTTGGACGGCGGAGCGTGTACTGAACCATGCAGGTTTCCGGGATAGACGGTAAGTTTCATGGGTTTCGTATGGTTGTAATAATACAGTTTCTTTCTTCAAATATTTCAAGGAAGGAGGCGAGGTGCTCTTTTAGCACAAGAATGCCGGTTGCAGGACCGGTGCCGGAGATTCCGGCAGCGGCGGCCCCGGCGGCTAATGCACGGTCGGCAACGGCTGTTCCAACGCCGATAGATTCGCCGACACAGCGGCCGTTTGCGTAGAGTGCGGCAAATACGTCTCCGGCTCGTGCCGTCTCAAATGCTGCGGAGACCTCCGCCCCGCGTTTTGCAAACTCTGCTTTCGGGAAGGCAAGGGTTGGGATTTCCCCGTCCGGTAAGTGGATGACCACAGCGTATTCATCCGGCATGTTTCGATGCTCAAGGAGCTGCATGTTTTTGTTGTCGGTAAAGACGAGTCCGCCAAGCATGCAGGCCGAGGCATCGTCAAATGCACCGGTAACGGAAACTCCGCAGGCAATTGATGCCTTCGCACCGATGCGAACCAGTTCCAGGGGGTCTGCGGAGATTCCTGCGGCATCAGCGGCCGCGGAAAGAATGGCGTTTGCCGCGGCACTGCTGCTTTTGAGGCCTTTGGACTGCGGGATGTTTGAGACGGTCGAAACATCCGCCCCGGAGAATTCCGCATCCGGGAATGCCCGCTTGAACTCTTCAAGCAGACCTGCCGCAAAACCGGCATTGGCTTCCCTCCCGTTTACCTGAAGGGTAACCCCTGCTTCATCCAGAAGGGTTACTTCCGCGGCTGTTTCAAGACCAATACCGAAGGCGGAGCCAAAGCCGGTGGCAATAGCATTAATTACCGTGAGTGCCCCGCCGGAGACGCCTTTTCCCTTCATTCCGCCTCCAGGAACGCTTTTTCCATGGCGGAGATGTTAGGAGATACACCGTGCCATTTTGCAAAGGCGGCCGCTCCCTGGTGAATCAGCATGGTCTCGCCGCTGAAGGTTTCCGCACCGAGCATGCGGGCAGCCTCAAGGAAGGGGGAGTCCGGGTACACCATATCCATGACAACACAGCCGTTTTTGATGAAAGCGGCAGGGTCAGCCGGACAGACCGGAGACGCATTGAGGACGATATCATACTCCGGCTTAAGAGAGGAGAGCGGAACTGCCGTTCCGCTGAACCGTGCGGCAAGCGCTTCGGCCTTGTCTGCGGTCCGGTTTGTGATGGAAAGCTTTGCTCCGCGTTCTGCAAAGTAGTAGGCGGCAGCAAATGCCGCGCCTCCGGCTCCCAGGAGCAGGACGTTCTTATCCTTTGGCGAGAAGCGGTCCAGGGTTTCTGCATATTTTTCCCAAAAACACAAATAATTCTGTACAGAATTATGTAAATATTTGTCGAAACGCACCGAAAAAAGTCAGTAAAAATCTAGCGAAAACGAATTCTGTACAGAATTATATAATTTTGTACAGAATTATGTAAAAACGCTTGGTATTTTGCGAGATT
>JAGARL010000197.1 GCA_017622255.1 Methanocorpusculum sp. | reverse complement strand
GGCTGAAATGTGGGTTCCGTTAAGCTTTCGAACATCAAAGTACCCAGATGATCGACGGCCGAAAATGAAGCCTTCTTCTCCCTTGCAGGCAACTTTGTCAAAAAGACGGAAGCCATTGACCTCAAAGGGCGCCTGATTGCACTTTCGAATGCCGCCTTTGAGGATGGAAAGCTTATGAATCTGCCGGTTGTTCCGACGCGTCTGCTTCTGGAAGAAGAATTCGCCGAGCCTTTCGGCGCCGAGGTTGCCGGCGATGCAGAAAGCATCTGCACAATGCGAGTTAGCGATGTCGTTCTCGATCCGTGCGTGCTTAGTCCGGTAGCCGTAGGTGTTGTTCACTTCCAGCTCAGGATGCGAGGCCTTCAGGCGGTTCAGCACCTCCCAGCGCATAATTCCCATGAAGGCTTCCGCGCGGAACGATTGTCCGCGCTTTGCCTTCAGCGTGATTTCACCGCGATGAAGTGCCTTATGGCACGTCTCACAGAGCGTAATCAGGTTGCCGGGTGAATCTCCGCCCGTACGTCTGCTTTTCAGATGATGAACATTAAGCACCGGGTCTTTCGATCTGCCGTAACAATGCTGGCAAACATGCCCGTCTCTGCAAAGAACATACTCGCGGATGTTCCAGAAGCCGAGCTGTTCTCCCTCCTGGTATTCTTTCCCTGAAATGTCGGGATTCTTCAGCAGCTGCAAGTCGAAAGATGCCGTTTCCACGGTGATCTTTGTGACCGGCAGCAGTCGAAGAACCGCTTCTATGCGCGACAAGTGCGCGTTGATTCGGTTTTCAACCGACGGAGCAAGCCAGCCTTTGCGCTTGGTGCGGATGCGGTTGTCGAACCTCGGTGCGCGGTAGCGCGTTTTGCGGTTGCGGCGCGACTGCCGTAACGCGCGACGAGCAGAGAGCAGATCGGTGATGTCCTGCCGCAGTTCGACTTCGGATGCATAAAGTTCAGCCTTTTCCGTTGATGCGGAAAGGCCGACATGTTTGTACCCGGCATCAACGCCCAGACTCACCGGCTGTTTGGTCTCACCCGTTGCAATCGTCAGCTGAATAGTGAAAGGCGTTCGCCTCTTCACAATAGCTTTCTTCTCTTTAAGCAGAAGGCGCGCTTTTGCCGGTGAACAGGGCATCAGCGGTTTTCCGCGTTTGTTTAGGACAAATACTCTCAAGTTTTATCTCCTCGGTCTTTCGACCGGTTGTGATCCTTCGCCAATGTTGGAAGGGGTTTCAAGCCGACAGCACCGCTCCTGCCTCTCAGAGCTTTTAACCATCGGCCGCAGAGCGCGGGACTAGGATCTGCATCCCGCGGTGCCTATAGGTTCCCGACCAACGTAGTCCGCCAAACGACGGCCTGAGGCTAGTCAACTAGAGGCTTTTTCAAGCCTCGGCCTTTAGGCCGAGGTAGTTGACACGGAATCATGTTTCTCATCTTGCTGAGTTCTTCTCGGATCAGCTTTGCAATCTTGAGCGTGGTTTTCTCCGGAAACTGAGTCGTGACGATCTGAATGAAACACTTCCGCGGTGTCTCTTTGTTCATCCAGTAAACCGGCATGAAGGTGTCTTTTCTGCAACAGTCGACCTTAACTAATCCTCCGCCGATTCGGAAAAATCCTGCTCTCGCAATCTCAGCTTGGATTGAGTAACCCATCTGGTTCATACGAGGAACAAGGGTTTCTGCAAAAAATTCCGCTGTCGGAGCTTGCGGCGTATATGTTCCGCCGGCGACAGAAATGTGAGATTTCATTTTCTGTACTGCTAACGGAAGAAGCACGCTTTGAAGGACCAGCGAGACACTCCCTCCTGTATCCACAGCAAACTGATAAGTTCCTGCTTTAATCTTTTTAGGGATAAAGAGAAGATCCTCTGAACCGAGTTCAGCACCTTCAAGTTTTGCTCCGCAAATTTCGGCAGTAGCTAAAACACCGCAAAGATGCTGTCTGCGCAGACCGGATTGGTTGCGATCCTTTCGAATGGAGTGCATTTCGAATGGTTTTCCGAGAATGGCAGAAAGCGCTAAAGCGGAACGAAGAATCTGGCCGCCCCCGTGGCCGATGCTTCCGTCGATTTTTAAAGTTTCCATTTTGTTTTTTCCTTTTTACT
>JAGARL010000196.1 GCA_017622255.1 Methanocorpusculum sp. | reverse complement strand
CGCTATGAGTTCTGTCAGGCGGTTGAATCCTTCGGTGTGGAGACAGAGACGATTACCTTCAAAAAACTGCCGGCGGCAACGGTTGTTTCCATCCTCCACAAAGGACACTATGATGATTTGGGCAGAGCGTATGCGTTTGTTTTCGACTGGATTGAGAAGAACGGATACACCGTCTGCGGAATGCCGCGGGAATGTTACATCGACGGTGTCTGGAACTGTGAGTCGGAAAGTGACTGGCTGACGGAACTGCAGATTCTGATAAGCAGAGAATAATCTAAGATAGGCTTAGCCCCAATAAAATACCGCCGACAGAAATACTATACTAGTCTACCACCTGTATTCACGTGACACCTAAGGGGCATGCGCCAAAGGCTTAGCCCCAAAAATATCACCGACAGAAATACTATATAGTTAGCTTGCGAACATATTTCCATGGCTTCGGCAGAGAACAGAGCAGAGGTCGGCAAAACCATAAAGGTACTTTCCAACTACTTAAACCGCCGTCTCCTGCAGATTCCCGCATTCAGAAATCAGGAGGAGATAACACCAGTTCAGGGAATGCTTCTCGGATTCATCATTGAAGAAGAAGGAGACGTATTCCAGAAGGACATCGAAGAGATGTTCTCGCTTCGGCGTTCCACCGTTTCCGGCGTTCTCAGCGCCATGGAGGGAAGCGGACTGATTGTCCGCGAGCGCGTTGAATATGATGCCCGTCTTCGAAAAATCTGCGCAACCGAAAAGGGCAGAAAAGTTCATTCTCTCATAAAATCCGAGCTCGGTGCTATCGAATACCAGATAACCGCAGGTATCTCTGACGAAGAAATCACCGCCTTCCTGCATACCGCTGAAAAAATCAAGAGGAATCTCCTGCAATGAACGTCCGCCATATCTTATCCACGCTGGCAGGAGAGGTCAGACAGTACAAACTGCCCGCCGTCTTAACTCCGGTCTTTGTCGTTCTTGAAGTCTTAATGGAAGTGCTCATCCCCTTTGTCATCGCGGATTTGATTGACAAAGGTGTTGAGATGGGAAACTACGCCGTTGTTGCCGAAGACGGCGTAATCCTGATCATCCTCGCTCTCCTCGCTCTGCTCTTTGGAATCATCGCCGGAAAAACCTCTGCCGATGCATCCGCAGGATTTGCCAAAAACCTGCGGCGGGCAGTGTTTACCAACGTCCAGAAGTTCTCGTTTGCCAACATCGACAAATACTCTCCGCCGTCTCTTATCACCCGCATGACAACGGACATCACCAACATCCAGAACTCCTTCATGATGATGATTCGCGTTGCCATCCGCTCTCCCGTGATGTTTCTCGCGTCCTTTATCATGGTCTTAATCATCAAGCCGGAGATGGCGCTGATTTTCGCAGCCGTGGTGCCAATCCTTGGAATCGGCGTAGGATTTTTGACGGTCAAAACATTTCCCATCTTCGAGCGGGTGTTTAAGAAATATGACAGTTTAAACGCAGTCGTTCGCGAAAATATCCGGGGAATCCGTGTTGTCAAATCCTTTGTCCGCGAAAGCTTCGAGAAAAAGAAGTTCAAGACCGCATCCGCTGATATCTACACCGAATTTGTGACCGCCGAAAAACTCATGGCGCTGATGAGTCCTTTAATGCAGTTCTGCGTGTATCTGTGTATCATCATGATTTCTCTTGTCGGCGGACAGATGATTGTGTTCGGCGACTTCACCAAAGGAGAACTCATCAGTGTCATCTCCTACACGATGCAGATTTTAATGAGCTTCATGATGGTCGCGATGGTAATCGTAATGATTACTATGGCGAGAGCCTCTGCTATCCGCATCACCGAAGTCCTGGATGAGATGCCGACGGTAACCAATCCGGAAAACCCGGTAACAGAAGTCGCAGACGGTTCCGTCTCCTTTGAAAACGTCAGCTTCTCCTATGCCGGAAACGAAAGAAAAGCACTCGACGGAGTAAATCTGGAGATTAAATCCGGTGAGATGATAGGAATATTAGGCGGAACCGGCAGTGCAAAGTCCACTTTAGTCCAGCTCATCCCGCGTCTCTATGATGCAACAGAGGGATGCGTCAAAGTCGGCGGGCGGGATGTGAAATCCTATGATGTAACAGCGCTTCGAAATGCCGTCTCTATGGTTCTGCAGAAGAATGTGCTCTTCTCCGGAACAATTTCCGAAAACCTCCGCTGGGGAAACCCGAAAGCAACGGATGAGGAAATCATGCACGCCTGCAAACTTGCCCAGGCGGACAGCTTCATCGAGAGTTTCCCGGAGAAGTACGATACGCACATCGAGCAGGGAGGCTCAAACGTCTCCGGAGGTCAGCGTCAGCGGCTCTGCATTGCACGGGCACTGCTTCGCCGCCCGAAGATTCTCATCCTCGACGACTCCACATCCGCGGTTAAT
>JAGARL010000195.1 GCA_017622255.1 Methanocorpusculum sp. | reverse complement strand
CTGACGCGCTCAAATACGGCACTGACTTGTCCGGAGTGCGGAGTCGAATTAGAACAGCCGTGGGGAGAGGTCGTAACACACTGCGCAACCTGTGCAAAGCTTCTGGATGTCACCGCAGACGGAGTCGAAGTCATCGAATACGCTGCGGCAAAGCCGAACCTCTTGTCAATCGCCGCGATGGAGGGAAAAGAACCGCAGTACATTCCGTTCTGGAAGTTTGCGGCAGATGTGGAAATTGATGATTACTTATCAGAAGGAGATGCAGAGACCGGCCTTCCCTCCATTGAAGGAAAACGCAGTTACTATATCTGCGCCGGAGATATTCCGCGCTATCTCTCTGAACCATGGGAGATTGACCTAACCATCAGAAATCCGGAGTACGAGGTGCAGGCGGAAGTTCTGGAACGCATGCCGATTCTAATTAACAAAAAGACAGCAAAAGAGCTCTCTGAATTCCTCTATCTCAGATACGAAACCCAGAAGCCGGGAATCCTGCAGGTTCTGCGCTACCGCTTCAACGTCACCTCAGCGGAAATTGTTTATATTCCGTACTACAAAGAAGAAGCAGGATATATTCCAGGTGTATAGTCAGGACAGCAGAGTTGAGGCGAGGGAAACGAGCCGAATGCTCTGCAGGTGTCGCGGGCATACAGGCGAGTGGAAAATGGATATATTCCAGGTGTATAGTCATTCGTATTCCAAGTGTATAGTCGGGATTAGTGGGAGAAACTGTTGAAAAAGCGGCATGAGATTCAGGACACGCTGGAGAGATTTTTCCATCTCCAGACGTTTCGTCCAAATCAGGAAGCAATCATCCAGTCGGTAGTGTCAGGACATGATGTTCTGGCGATTATGGCCACCGGAGGCGGCAAATCGCTGTGTTATCAGCTTCCGGCTTTGATGCTTTCCGGCATGACCGTTGTCATCTCTCCGCTGATTGCGCTGATGAAGGATCAGGTAGACACCCTGCTCTCGCAAGGAGTCAATGTCGCCATGCTGAACTCGTCGCTTACCTACGACCGCCAGCGCTCAATTGAAGCCGCGGCAATTGCGGGAAAAATCCGGATTCTCTATGTCTCCCCTGAGCGTGCCGTGCAGGCCGACTTTGTGGACATGCTGCAGAAATGCAGCGTATCTCTTTTCGCCGTCGACGAAGCACACTGTATCTCCATGTGGGGACATCAGTTCCGCCCGGAGTACCGGAGGATTAAGGGGCTTCGGGCATTCTTCCCCGGAGTTCCATTCGCGGCATTTACCGCGACCGCAACCAAACGGGTTCGCGAAGATATCATAAACGAACTGCGCCTGCAAAGCCCTGATGTATTTATCGGAAACTTTGACCGTCCAAACCTGCGATACGCCGTCTATAAAGAACCGCATCGCGAAGTGCGGATGAAAAAGATTGCAAGCTATGTGATGGCGCACCGCAACGTTTCCGGCATCATCTACTGCTTCTCGCGGGCCGATACCGAAGAGATGGCGGCATATCTGATGAAATCCCAGATTATGGCATCGCCCTATCATGCGGGAATGTCCACCCGCGACAGGGCTCGAGTACAGGAGATGTTTCAGTCCAATACGATATCGGTCGTCTGTGCCACCATCGCCTTTGGGATGGGTATCGACAAACCGGATGTCCGCTACGTCATCCACGCCCATATGCCGAAGGATTTGGAATCCTACTATCAGGAGACAGGACGCGCAGGACGCGACGGGCTTGCATCAGACTGTCTGCTCTTCTACTCTGCAGGCGACCGGGCAAAGATGCTTCGCTTAATGGAAAAAGAAACCGACGAAGCAAAGATGCCTGCCGTCCGCGAACGGCTGTACCAGCTGTACTTCTACTGCGAAACAAAGGAGTGCCGAAGAAAACTGCTCCTGAAATACTTTGATCAGGAGATGGACAACTGCGGAAACTGCGACAACTGTGCGGCAAAGAAACGCAGCACAAGAAAAACCGCAAAACAGCCGAAAGCTGATTCCTATCTCCCCAAAGAAATGGAGGAGGAAATCCTCTTTGCGGCAGGAGAACTGGAAGGACTGCTTACCGTCTCCGAGTTTGTCTCTTTCCTCATCGGTCTTGACCGGCTGAAAACCAAAACCCTCGGTCTTCGCCGGCACAAAGGATACGGAATGGCAAAATATCACCAGCGCTCAGTTGTTACCGCAATGATAGAAAAACTGATTGAAGAAGGAAAGCTTCGAACAGCCGGGACAACAATTCAGAAACTCTACACCGGAAAGACAGAGAAGAGCTGAAACGTATCTTTTTTGAAAAATACCTGCGGATATGAGTAGATTTTAGTACTTCCGCAGAACAGTAACACTCATAAATTCTCCAATCCAATATAATACGTTATGAATAAGGGTTATGGGCTAATAGCAGGTCTTGCAGCATTCTTCATTCTGCTGCTCGCCCCCATCGATCCATCCATCATGCCGGAAGCAGCCCGCATCACCGCGGCAGTCACCGCAATGATGGTCATTTTCTGGATCACACAGCCAATCCCGATTGAGGCAACGTCTCTTATTCCGCTGGTAGCATTCCCGGTTCTCGGAATTTTATCACCATCTCAGGTAGGTGTTTCCTACGCGGACAATGTGATTTTCCTCTTTATGGGAGGCTTTATGATTGCAATGGCTATGCAGAGATGGAATCTGCATAAGCGCATGGCACTGAAAATTATCTCTATCACCGGCACCAGTCCATCCAGACTGATTCTCGGATTCATGATTGCAACGGCATTCCTCTCTATGTGGATGTCCAATTCTGCAACCGCGATGATGATGGTTCCAATCGCAATCGCCATTATTGCAACGGTTCTGCCGACTAAAAACTATAAGGATATGGATGAGTCGCAGAAGGCATTCTCCGGCTGTTTAGTGCTTGGAATCGCATACGCAGCAGGTGTCGGCGGTATCGGAACACTGATTGGAACGCCGGCAAACGGAATCTTAGTTGCACAGCTTGCAAAACTCTTCCCTGGAGCACCGGCTATTGACTTCTTCCAGTGGATGCTCTTTGGTGTGCCGTTTGTCGCCCTCATGCTTCCGATTATGTGGCTCTGGCTTACCAAAGTTGCCTACCGCAAGATGCCGAAGACCTTAGATAATACCAGAGAAGCTCTTCAGCATGAAATTGAATCCATGGGACCAATGAGCCGCGGAGAAAAGAATACGCTCTTCGTCTTTGTCCTCGTTGCTGTTGCCTGGATTTTCCGTGCAACCAAAAATATCGGCGGATTCACTATCCCGGGTCTTGATATGCTCTTCCCAGGAATTGAGGACTGTACTATTGCAATCCTTGGAGCACTGCTTCTCTTCATGCTTCCGGTCTCCTGGAAGAGACATGAGTTCACCTTAAACTGGCAGTGGGCTGTCAGAATCCCGTGGGGAATTCTGCTGCTCTTCGGCGGCGGTATGGCATTATCCAATGCATTCAAGGCAAGCGGTCTTTCCGAGTGTATCGCAGAGTACTTCGGATTCTTAAACGGCGTCCCAATCGTGCTCTTAGTCCTCATCTTAGCAATAGTGGTGATGATTTTAACCGAGTTCACCTCGAATACCGCAGTTGCAAACATCATGATTCCAGTGCTCGCCGGAATCTCAGTGACTGCTCTTGCAGTAAACCCGTTCATCCTGATGATGACCGTCGCAGTTGCATCATCTCTGGCATTCATGCTTCCAGTCGCAACCCCGCCGAATGCAGTTGCATATGGTACCGAATATGTCACCATGAAAGATATGGTAACTGCCGGAGGTATCCTGAACATGATTGGTATCATTCTCTTTACCGTCTTCATGTTCACCTTCGTGATTAACCTCTTCGGCATGAGTATAGGACTGCCTGAATGGGCATTCTCCTATATCGCCCCCTAATCTTTTTTTCTCTCAAAGAGAGTATTTATAATCCCTGCTGTCGAATAGTTCTTTATGTCTGAATTTGCAGAAGTTCACGCACCGTCCTTTGGTGCGCTCCTTGGAAGGGGAATTCTGGTTACCATCCTTGGTATCCTGATGATTGTATTCACCTTCGCATCCATCCTTGTTGCAGACATGCTGACTGCAGTCCTGATGATATTCCTCGGCATCTCGATTCTCACCGCAGGACCGGCATTCTTCGGCATTGAGAAGCGTACCTGGTGGATGATTGTACTTGGTATCTTAGTTATCATCGGCGGAATTCTCGGCATTCTCTTCCCGGTAATGTTTACCGTATATCTGGTCTACCTTGTAGCCGTCTCCGCACTCATCGGCGGTGTCACTGACTTAGTAATTGCATTTACCAGGAAGATTGAAACCGCAAACAGAGTGCTTTCCGGAATCACCGGTGTGCTTGGAATTCTCTTAGGTATCCTCTTCCTTGCCCAGCCGCTCATCTCCGCATTCACCATCCTTGATGTCAGCGGAATGTTCCTCGTGGCATTTGGAATCGTCGCAATCATTGAAGCATTCGTTGCCCGCTCTGCGGCAAAGAATGCTTAAAAATACTTTTTTATTATATCCGCGGGTTTCTGATTAAGGATGCAGGAACAGTCATCCTTTGCGAAAGCCGCACAAAAAAAGAAATTATTTTGGAATAACTACCGGCAGTTCATTGTGGAAAATCACATCCACTTCAATACCGTACACATCATGAATCAGTTCCGGAGTAACACCCCATTTGTCGCACGCCGCATAGATTTTTCCGCCCTTCATGAAAACGAAACGGTCCGCAAACCGCAGAGCGAGATTTAAGTCGT
>JAGARL010000194.1 GCA_017622255.1 Methanocorpusculum sp. | reverse complement strand
TGCTCTATTTATGGCGGAGGGAGAAGAGAAGATGAGTTGTCTTGAAAATCCGGTAATGCCTTGTGCGATGACCGGCGCCTGTGTAGTCCTTTCCGGCTTTGCCGGGCTGTCTGTGGTGATTCACGGCTCATCCGGATGCTACTACTATCCGCGCTCGATTCTGCGGACACACCTGCACTCCACCTATCTTCTGGAGTCGGAGATTGTCTTCGGCACAGTGGACCGCCTGCAGGAGGTTGTCTCCTCGCTTGAAGCAGAGGGAAAGCCGGTTGCAGTTCTCAACACCTGTATTCCGGCACTGACCGGCGAGGATTTGGCAAACGCGTTCTCCGGAACTGACGCGGTGTTTGTGGATTCTCCCGGTTTTACCGGAAATGCAGAGGCGGGAGTAAAAGCGGCATACGACGCCTTAAACATTCAGTGCACCGATGTTTCGGCAGTAAATATCGACGGCATCTGCGGACTGGATTTGTTTGCCCGCGGAAACCTGCATGAGGCACAGCGGATGCTTGCTGTTCTCGGCATTCCGGTACGGCTTTCCCTTGCCGCAGATTCCTATGCGAAACTCAAAGAAGGAGCTGCCCCTTACTCTGTCTCCGCAAATCCTGCATGGGATTCCGGTGTCGGAGAAAATCTCGGTTCATTCCTTTTCCCGGACATCAAAGAAACCTTGTCCGCACTGGAAACCCGATTCCCGGATGCAGACTATGCCGCCCTTGAAGCGGAGTGGAAGAAAGCGGATGAGACGATGTTCCACTACGCAGATAAGTACCTGCACAAATACACGCCGCCGGTTGCCGCTGTTGCGGGGATGAAGAGTTACTGCCGCTTTGCAGAGCAGATGCTTACCCGCTATTTCGGTTCAGACATCGCCGTATCCCTCCCTCGCGAAGAGATTACGGATTATACAGAAATCACGGAAAAAATCTCTGCCGCTGAGCCGGATATTATCATCGGCTCAACCTTCGAGGCGTCTGCCGCGGATGCCGCCTTCTTCGGCCTCACCCATCCGGACAGAAGCCGCATTTCCATGTCAGCACGGGCAGTCTCCGGAATTGAAGGCGGTGTGATGTTTCTGGAAGGAGTCTTAAACTCCTTAATAGACTTCCAGAAACGCTAACTCACTTTTTCTGCTGCAGCATATCGGAAACGCTTGCAGACGGATGCCGGTAGCGGGAGCGAAGCTCGGTTTTCTTTCCGATATTGATAGCCTCCTCCGGGCAGAAGTGGAGACAGGCAAGGCATCCCTCACAGCGGTGATGCCAGAGATGTTTTCCCTGGTCGGCAAGCGAGATGTTCTCTGCAGGGCAGACGGACACACAGATTCCGCACTTGGTACAGCTCGATGAAATGATAAACTTCTCATCAGATTTCGGCAGCGCCTTGATAAACGGACCATAGGCAAGGCCCATCAGTTTTCCGGCAAAGCCCATCTTTTCGATATGCTTTTCGCGGTTTATCACCTGTTCGGCGATAGCGGCGGCTTTATGCCGGGCGGCATCATACATTGCCTTCTGTTCAGGTATTGCCGGCGGGGCAGAGAGCGGAATGTAATTGTCCGGCATCTGAATCCACCAGCAGGCATCAGCCGCATGTCCGGCGGCAGAAGAAAGCCGCTGAATCTGTGATGCGGGAGCGCCCATCTGCCCGCCTTCGGTTGCGACAAAGAAAACATAGCCGGCATCCGCAAGCGAGACGGACTGCAGGAAACGGACAACCATGTTCGGAAGCCCTCCGGCATAAAGCGGATAGACGATTCCGACAGAAGCATCCTTTGGAATCGGCTGAGGATTTTTGCAAGCAGAAGGAATGCCGATAAGCTCTGCGTTGGTATCTTCAGCAATCTTTTTTGCGACTGCGAGGGAGTTTCCGGTACCGGTGAAATAGTATATGCGGGTGATATTCATCTGTGAGTTTAGATACGAACGCTGATGCTATATCCTTTTGGGAGGAGGACAAAAAGACGGATTCAACACTATGTTTAA
This sequence comes from Methanocorpusculum sp., assembly GCA_017622255.1. Classification (GTDB taxonomy): domain Archaea; phylum Halobacteriota; class Methanomicrobia; order Methanomicrobiales; family Methanocorpusculaceae; genus Methanocorpusculum. The sequence goes on along the minus strand of JAGARL010000194.1, from coordinate 757 downwards.
TGTTCTTGCCCGTCCAATAATATACAACATTTTGCCCGCCGCATATATCGGGCAAACAGGTTGTACATAATATGGCAGGAGAATATTCTCAAAACGAAGTCGAAAAAGACGAAGCCCGTAAGCGGTATGAGTTCAAGAAAGCTCTTGAACGCCTTGAGGAGAAGGAAGGTTCCGGAACTGAACTGATTTCCCTCTACATCCCGCCGGACAAGCAGATTTACGACGTAACCGCTCACCTCCGTGACGAATACGGACAGTGCGCAAACATCAAAAGCAAGCAGACCAGAACCAATGTGCAGAGTGCAATCTCCTCCATCCTTGCACGTCTGAAGTACTACAAGGCACCGCCGGAGAACGGAATGGCTGTCTTCTGCGGAGCGGTCAACATCGGCGGAGACAAGACTGACCTTGAATCCATCATCGTCGAGCCGCCGGAGCCGATTAGAACGTACAGCTACCGCTGCAGTTCCTCCTTCGAACTCGAGACCTTAAAGGACATGCTCGACGACAAGTTCGTCTACGGTCTTTTAGTTATCGACCGCCGCGAAGCACACTGGGGATTCCTGCGCGGAACCAGAATCGAATCCTTAGGCGGCACCCACTCTACTGTTCCCGGAAAGCAGAGAAAGGGAGGTCAGTCCAGTATTCGTTTCGAGCGCTTACGTTTAATCGCAATCCACGACTTCTACACCAAGGTCGGAGAGCGTGCATCCGAAGCATTCCTTGCCGAGCCGAACTTCTTTGACAAGTTCAAGGG
>JAGARL010000193.1 GCA_017622255.1 Methanocorpusculum sp. | reverse complement strand
GGTGCTGAGTTCACCCCCCAGATAGAGGTCTGCAGAGTCTGCGGCATGTGCGCGAAATCCAAGCGCTAACCTTTATTTTTTATGACATTTCCTATTAAACGAATTCTTATCTTTATTGCAGGTTTATACTGCATGGGATTGGGCGTTGCGCTTTCCGTAATCGCCTCCCTTGGAACGTCTCCGATTTCCTGTTTCCCGTATGTAGTCAGTGAAATTCTTCCTGTTTCGGTTGGAACAGTCACTTTCATTATGAACTTCATCTTCCTGCTGGCACAGATTGCCATCCTCAAAAAAGATTTCAACCCCTGGCAGGTCTTACAGCTCCCGGCTCTGCTGGTCTTTTCCGCCTGTATTGACTGGAACATCATGATGTTCTCGTGGCTTCCAATCGACACCTATCTCCTGCAGATTATCTGGATGCTTGCCGGATGTCTGATTCTCGGAACCGGTATCGGACTGCTGCTTTTAGCAGACTATGTGATGATGCCAGCAGATTATCTCTCGCGGACTATCGCCTCGGTTGTTGTGAAAAAAGATTTCGGCAAGGTAAAGGTTGCCTTTGATGTAACACTGGTCTGTATCGCGGCAGTTACTTCCCTGATTTTCCTGCACGAGATTGTGGGAATCCGCGAAGGCTCCCTGATTGCGGCTCTGACCGTTGGTATTATTGCCCGCACCGTTGCCGCAAAACTTTCCTTCCTGCTGAAAAATTAGATGCAGTGATAGTCATCCACCGGCCCCACCACAATGTGGTCAAGGACGGTGATGCCTAATATCTCCCCGCATTTTTTGAGCTCTTCTGTCATGAGGAGATCCTGTTTACTTGGTTCCAGATTTCCCGACGGATGGTTGTGTACGAGAATTATCGAGGATGCCCGGTCCTCGATTGCGCCGGCAAACACTTCCCGCGGATGTACCTGACAGTTGTCGAGAATTCCTTTGGTGATGTGGCGGACGTTGATTACCTCATGGGCTCCGGTTAAGGTGAGGACAAGGAAGTTTTCCTGCGAGTCATAGCGGTACTGGGTTACAAAGGGAAGCACATCCTTTGGCGTATGGATGGTTGCCTTTCGCATCTTCGGCGGCGGAAAACGCCGGGCAAGCTCCAAAGCCGCTAATATCTGGCAGGCTTTTGCTTCCCCCATTCCCGGAATATGCAGGAGGTCGCGGATTGTTGTCTCATAGGTGTAGGTCATGAGAATTTTGCCGACCAGTTTTCCGATTTTTACTGCATCATATCCGGCAGTTCCCCTCCCGATGATTGCCGCGATAAGTTCTTCCAGCTCGAGTGCCGAAGCTCCGCGGGCAATCAGTTTTTCCCGGGGTTTGTCGATGTCAGGAGTGTTCCTGAGGTCCATAGTTTTTCTATCGAAGAGAGGATATTTATGCGTATCTGAAAATGCAGTTTTGGTGTTTTTTCAGATGTATATTGGGAATAAAAGAGGGGTTAGAGGTTTTTCTGATAGAGCGTTGTGTATATTGGACCTGACGGTGTGAGGACGCTTTTCTTTAAGAGAACAGAAGATATTTCGCATGTTCCAAAGTCCCGCTCTTTGATTGCGGCAATATTCGGCTGCAGGGCCGGCGAGTACTCTTTGACGCGGGCGAGGGTGATATGCGGGGTAAACGGTTTGTCCTCACGAGGGAATCCCAGCTTTGCAAGGCGCAACTCAACATCTGCAGCAAGCGCTGCGGTTGCTCCTCCGTCATGGACTTCCGCTTTGATAACCCGCGGAGGACGCCCGAAGGTACTGATGCCTGATACATTCAGCCGATAGGGAGATGCAGAAAGTAAGTCCAACACACCAGTGATTTTTGGAATCTGCGACTCGGAAACCTCGCCTAAGAATTTCAGTGTAATATGCATGAGATTCGGCGAGACAAAAGAAAGTCTTCCAGCTCCGCGGAGCGCCTGCCCTTCTGCAGACACAGCGTTTCTGATTTCTGCAGACGGTTCAACTGCGATAAAAGCCCTGACCATTATCTAACTATTTGGTCTGTAACTATAGGGAAGTTTCGGAAAAGAGAATCACAAACAAAAAGGGGAAAACCCCTTTTTGGGGAACAAACTTAGACGAGTTTGTTGATTGGACCGTCGGAAACTGCCGGAGTTCCGCCGAAGTCCTGGAATGCTTCTGCCATAACGATATCACAGAATGCTGCTGCAGTTGCTGCACCTTCCATGTTCTCGATCGGGCCGTACATGATTAAGTCTGCACCAAGGGTCATTGCCATGATGTTACATCCGACATCTGCGGAGGACCATGCGGTCTGGCGGATACCCTCCATTCCTCCGAAGTGGTGGTGTGCCATCTGTTCGAAGAGAAGGTCCTTACCCTTGTATCCATCTGCTAAGACGTTCTTTCTCCAGCGCTTGAGCCAGGTCCAGGAAACAGTCATGTTGTGGTATGCACCACCGGTCGGGAGACCGTGGATTGCTTTGCATGCGAGAATTTCGCGCATGGATCCTGCTGCTCCAAGTCCGAGCGGAGTTGCTGCAGAGTCAAGAATCGGGCGGGTGATACCGCACTCTTCTGCGATCTGAAGCATACCCTTCTCCTGACCTGCAACGCCACCCTCGACGAGAACCTTTTCACGTCCTGCGACGGTTGGGTCTCCTGGGTTGAATGCGAGAACGATTGCAGAGTTAACATCGGACTCTTTGAGTGCCTGGATGTTCTCCGGAAGGATGGATCCGTTGATGGAGTTGTAGATGGCGCGGTCTGCGAGACCAACCTCAGTGACGTACTTGGTTGCGTGAACCAGTGCTTCCGGTGCGGAAGAGTCCATGAGGAATGCAGTCTTGCTGTCGATGCTGTCGAACCAGTTGAAGTAGGACTCGAAAGCTTCTCCGTGCTCTGCAAGGATCTGGAGGAAGAATTTGTTACCGGTAATGTCGGTTAACTCTTCACAGCGGTTCCAGAGTGCTTCTGCTTTTGCTTTGTCAATCTCACCAGTGTGATCGTTTAAGACGATCTCGTGTTTGTTGTAGAAGATCGACGGGGACATGACACGCGGGTATTCTCCCGGCTGTCCACCGATCTTCGTTCCGTTAAAGTCAAAGACCTGCTGTTCTTTTTCAAACTTGAACATGTTGGCACCTCAATTAGATGAATAATAATCCTGACATCCAAGTGAAAGCGATTACCAGGAAGGCAATGATACCTGCTACGAGACCGTAGAGGATACCGATGTCACGACCGATTTTTCTACCGGTACGCATTGCAATTTCTGCGTCCGTGAATTCAATTTTCTTCTCGATAGCGTTAAGGCGCTTCTCGATTTCGAGGAACTGCGGGTTTGCGGATGCAACAGTTGCAGCTCCTCCAGATTCGCCGTCGCCCTCAGAAATCTGGACAACGATCGGGTCTGCACCGAATGCTCCCGGATCGCGGGCAGTTAACTCTGCAATCTTTGCGGAGATCTGACCAAGGTCTTCGGTCTCCATAAGGTTGACGAGTTCAACCTGCTCCTGGAAGCGCTTGATGTGCTCAGCGGTAAGGTTCTCAAGGAACGGAATTGCTCCCTTAGAGCCGACGATTTTACCGCCTTCGACACCGTTTGCGTGCATTGCAGTCCAGGACTGACCAGTTAAGTGACCCTTAACTTCAGTACCACAGAGGAGGACGAAACGGATGTTCGGGTTTGAGATGATGTTTGCAACGACCTTTTCAATACCGAGGTTTTCGGTCTTACAAGATCCTGCAAGTGCTGCGCCTGCTGCACAGATTGCGGTCTCATCAAGGTGGGAACCCATGGTGATAACAGCGACCGGGCTGTTTGCGTCACCAGTGTGGTAGTCACCCTGGATGATTGGCCATCCTGCTGCCGGGGATTTCTTGTCTGCCATTTTAGAGACCTCCAAGGAACATAGCAAGGACTGGACCGAGAATCAGAACGAGGGAGAGTGCAACACCAACAGCGAATCCAAGGAGTGCGTTTCCGCTGATTGCGGACTCAACCTTGTTGGTTCTGGCGAGAATCTGTCCTTTGTATCTGATGTCATCCACCATTTTGTCAATGGCGGCCATTCTAATAGTAGATCCTGCCATTTTAAATCACCTGTATTCCAACGAGTGCTCCGAAGACGATTAAGGAAATGATTAAACCAATCATGACACCCTCAATCTTACCACCGTAGACACCAGATGCAAATCTGTTGCGGTAACCAATGTCGGTAACCATCATCTGGATTGCCTTGATACGGGAGGTAATGAGTGCCATCTCGCCGGTTAATGGTTCTTCCTCACCAGCGACAGCTTCTTCGCTTCCACCCTCGTCGTCAGAAATCTGAACTACGATTGGGTCTGCACCAAATGCTCCTGGGTCGCGTGCGGTTAACTCTGCAATCTTTGCGGAGATCTGACCAAGGTCTTCGGTCTCCATAAGGTTGACGAGTTCAACCTGCTCCTGGAAGCGCTTGATGTGCTCTGCAGTCAGGTTCTCGAGGAACGGAATTGCTCCCTTGGAACCGACGATCTTTCCACCCTCAACACCGTTCTCGTGCATTGCAGTCCAGGACTGACCGGTTAAGTGACCCTTAACTTCAGTACCACAGAGAAGAACGAAGCGGATGTTCGGGTTGGAGATGATGTTTGCAACGACCTTTTCAATACCGAGGTTTTCGGTCTTACAAGATCCTGCAAGTGCTGCACCTGCTGCACAGATTGCGGTCTCATCAAGGTGGGAACCCATAGTGATGACAGCGACTGGGCTGTTTGCATCACCAGTGTGGTAGTCACCCTGGATGATTGGCCATCCGCTTGCCGGGGATTTCTTGTCAGCCATTTTAGATACCTCCAAGTGCAAGTGCTAAGACGAATGCAATTGCAAGTCCAACGCCAAGACCGTACCAGAGTGCGGTAACTGCTCCTGCTTTGGTTAAGGTCTTTTCACGGCCTGGGAAGCTGTTTAAGTAGTTGCCCTCGCCGGAAAGCATGTTGACTAAGTCATCTGCAATCTTTTCGAGTTCTGCAACCTGGTCGATGACCGGCTGGTAGGAGACACCTGCAGTCGTAACGACACCAGCTACTGGGTCTGCGACGAGGCCAAATTCAGGTAATACAAGTACATATCCCATTTTTGTTTCCTCCTTACTCTTCCTCCGCATCGACGAACGGCTTTGCGTCGAGCCATGCTGCTGCATCGCGCTTGGATAATGCGATGTATTTCTTGTAGGACACTGCCCATCCAATGACTGCAATGACTAAGGAAATCCAGCCTGCGATTGCAGAGACTGCAACGAAGGAGATGACTGCCATGATAATCATGGAAAGGAAACCACACTCGATAACGAGCATGTTGGTTCTGTCCTGAGTCTCTCCTGGACCAAGGCAGGCGTTGAACGGGTGCTGGAGTGCGATTGCACCAAGCATGAATGCGACTGCAATGAATCCAACTCCAACAAAGACACCGTCGCCCATTTCAAGGCATCCGGTTGCAACAGTGCGGAGACCGATGGTAGTCAGTGCACCAACTGCTGCGAGTTCTGCGAGAGACTGAATCATGACCGGGATCTTCATGTTAAGGACGGTGTTTGCGATCCATCCAAGAATAAGACCGGTGATGAGTGCGATAACTAAAACTGCAACCGGGATAATCCAGACAGAGGTGATGCCGCCGATAATGACTCCAAGGAACATTCCAAAGAGACCAGAACCGAATGCGAGCATACCTGCGGACGGAACACCTGCTCCGATACCGTAGCTGCAGAGTCTTTTAATTGCGCTGTTACCCCAGATTAAGGCACCAATTGCTGCGATACCGCCGAAGAAGGCAAGGTAGTCAACATTAAGGACCTCGTGTCCGATGACGGCGATGTAAAGAGATACCAGTGCAATGACGATACCTGCTGCGGCAATCTTGCCGTGCGGAATACCGCCGTGGGATGCTTCAACTTTTACTGACATTTTTTACACCTCAGACTAACACCACAAGTAAGAGTGCAAGAATACCACAGAGTGCGGATGCAAGGAGTGCGGCGATAATTGCACGTGGGAATCTCTTGAACTTCGGGTCGTGTGGACCTTCGATGGTTCCGGTAATGTTGTATGCAGCAAGTACTGCAATAACGAGGAACATTGCAACTGCGAGGATTCCTGCGAGACCGACTGCAAAGTCTAATCCTGCTGCCTCGTAGAACTCGAGAAGTTCAATGTAGATGAGTGTTCCACCAAGACCACCAAGGAGACCACCAATGACACCTCCAACGTAGGAGATGAACGGAAGTCCGTGACCCTCAGTACCCTGGGACTTGAACTCTGGCTGAGTGTAGCCGGTAAGCGGATCTTTCTCGATCTTACCAGATGCCGGCGGGATACCCATACCAAAGACGTAGGACATGTTCACCATTAAACAGGTGATTGCCATCATTAATGCACCGCCGATTGCTCCACCAGCGAGTGCGACTGCTAAACCTAACTCTGCTGCCCATGCACCACCGAAAAGTCCTGCGAGACCTGCACCTGCTGCAAGCATCGGGACACCGGTTGCGATACCTGGTGCCTGACCCATTGCTGCCGGAGCTCCTCCGACCGGGACGAAGTGGACACCAAAGGCGATTAAGGCTGCGCCGAGAACGATTAAGCAAAGAGTCTGCCCAACGCCAAGGACGAATCCAACTGCAATAACAATGATTGCGAGGACGAGGGCGATGATTGACGGAACCGGCTGGAATGCGCCAGCGTCAGCTCCTGCTTTTGCTGCAATTGCGCTCATATTTATGCCTCCGTGTATGGACCGTAGTTCTCACGTGCCCATTTCTCGACATAGCGGTCAATTACCATGAAGATGATAATGATGACTGCACCTGCGATAACTGCTCCCCATCCTGCGAGGTAGTGCTCGAAGAGGACAGTACGCCACAGCTCGAAGAAGACGATTAAACCAAAGCAGAGACCAGAGGCTGGACCGCCGAACTTTGCAGTGAAGAAACCGTTGTCGATAGAGCTTCTCTGTCCTGCTTCTGCGTAGCGGACGATGTTTCCGGATGCAGAGATTGGGACACCAGCACCGAACTTCTGGTTCTGGTACTGACGCTCCTTACCGTAGTACGGGTTTCCGGTTGCGGAACCTGCTGCACCAAGTGCAAGACCCCATACGATACCGAGGAGCGGAAGGCTGAACGGGTGGCCAATGACAGTTGCGAGAAGGTAACAAATTACCACAGTCGTAAAGATTGCGACAAATGCATGACCCATGGTCACGGTGGTTACTGACTTCAGAACATCAGTAAAGACCGGCTGTCCGAACTTGGAAAGACTTGCGGTTCTTCCAAGGTATGCAGTAGTTGCGTAAACTCCCTGCACGATAGTTGCGAGAACTGTTCCTAAGACAATTGCGAGGATTGCATTCATTCCCATCATGAGGAATGCCCATGCAACACCACAAGCAAGGGTCACCCACAGGGTGTATGCCGGTGGTTCTCCACTCACTGCTTTGTTGTAGATACGGTGAGTGTATCCCATCTGCGGTGCGAGCTGAACCTGAGAGTTCGGGTCACCCTGTGATCCGATGTTGGACTCAGTATCTTCGGCTGCACCTGCAACCGCTGCGAGAGCTCCCGCAAGGGCAGTTACTCCAATGCCGATAATAATTTCTTGCATGTAAGATTCTCCCTTGAGTTTTGTTTCCGGATTTGTGGATAAGATTTCCGGAACCTAAGTTGTTCCCAGGCAATATTTGCCGAGAAACGAAGGATGCGTCTCAAGTGTTCGTTAAACGTTACCACTCTTAAGAATGGAGTACAAAGTGTGGACACTAAAATGTTTGTCGTTGATGAGTATATAATCTATGCGAAAAATCAGAAGGAAAATTTCGTCAATTTCTAAAATTTACCGGGAGGATGAATAAAATGTCGAAAATTAATCAAACAAATTTACTATAACTTCAAAGTATTTTTTGTAATAAAGTGCACTTTATTTCTTAGAAAATATGTTTTAGTAAAATACCCGTTTAATACCCTTGTTGTCGAAGAAAGGAGTGCTGAGTATATAAAGAAAAGAAAAAATGCGCGTTTTGGCAAATGACGAAATGAGAAAATAAGGGGATTATAAATAATCCTCTTACTGTGCCGGGATGATAAGTCCGCGCTCTCCTGCTGGCATGAACTCGCGGATTGCTCCCTTTGCGAATTCTGCACGCGGGTTTGCGAAGTCGAACTTGAGTGCCGGGTCTGCGAAGCAGATCTTGATAAGCGGGGAGAGTGCCCATGCGTCACCGCGACCAATGTGTGCTGCGCCGACGATTGCTGCGTATTCTCCCTGGTGACCGACGTTCATTGCGTAGTTCGGGTAGTTCGGTCCACGGAATTCTCCGATACATCCCTCGTCTGGTCTGATGGAGAGAGAGTTTGCGGAACCGCACTGGTCCTGAAGGTCGTAGCCGAAGAAACCAAGTCTGGACCATCCGTCCTTGTGCATAAGCTGGGACAGGTACCATGCGTTCAGACCTGCGTTGGAGTTACCGGTTGCGATAGAAGTGGTAGTACCACATGCTGCTGCAAGGACTGCTGCACGCTGGGATCCACCGAAGTGGTCTTCCATCATGGTCGGGAACTGTTCGTACTGCTCCATACCGTAGAGGTTGACTTCAGTACCAATGTCGTTGACAACTTCCTGGGTTGCCTTGACTTTGTCGTTCGGGTTCGGGTTGGTGACATCGACGTTGTACTTGTCGTGGATGTAGTCCATACCGTGGTAGACGAAGTCGTCGAGGATGTTATCAGTGTATGCTGCAGTTGCGTACTGAGTGAATCCGACACCACCAGACATGTAGGAACCGAGCCAGATCTGGTCAAAGAGGACTGCTCCTGCACCGACAACTTCAAGGGTTGCCTTTGCCGGGTCGTACGGGTTGACACGGTCTGCCTGGATCATATCTGCGAAGTTACCGAAGAGAATTCCTCCTGGCTCGTTCGGACCGCGTGCACGGCGGGCCGGCAGGGAGGATGCCATGTTGATGACACCAGCGTGCTTTGCTGCGAAGGAAAGGTCTGCGACTGCTGCTTCTCCTGCGCACATGCGGTATGCTGCAATGAAGGACATACCGATCTGCATTGCGGACCAGCGGGAGGTAGTTCCACCATCACAGGTTCTTCCGACGATGGTTGGCATGTGGACACACTGCCAGAGGGACTTGCCGACTGCTGCCTGGAGTGCTTCTGCCTGCTTCTTCGGGAAGAGCTTCTCGATGTCGATGACGTACTGGGACTCGAGAGAGTCTGCGAGTTCCTGGTCACCAGTGAAGACACGGACGTAACAGTCGTCGGTTAAAGCCGGGTGGGTTTCGACCATGTGTTCCTGAACGACTGCTCCTCCTGGCATTGCGTGGTTGACAATGTGGAGGTATTCGTTGATGGTTTCCGGAGTAACTTCCTTACCGAGACGCTTCTGGAGAGTCTGGTGTGCCATGTCCATGGAAACGATTACAGTTCTGCGGATGTCATCCCACATCTGCTGCATTGCTGCGTTGTTGACGAAGTGGAGATCATCACCCTCAACGAAGGTTCCGGTTCCGGAGACTTCGTAGGTCATGAGCTGACGCTGACCCATCGGAACACCTGCTAAGTGGCAGTGGTCCGGGTCGTACATGGAGATACCGCGCTTTGCAACGATTGCCTCGTTCTCTTTAATGAACTCGGTCTTACGTGCAGACTGGTGGACACCGTTGAACTTGTAGAACTCGGTGGTGGTGGATGCAACATCCTGCTGTGGGAACTTCTGCTTGAGTGCGTCAAGGAAAAGTTTCTGGGTCTTTTCTACTTTAGCCATGTTTAGTCCTCCTTTGGCATGAATCCGTATTTGGTACGGAGTGCGTGGATGCGCTGGACGTATGCAACGTACTCTGCGTCATCACGGAGTGCAGTTCCAACAAGGGAGTGGAACATCGGGGTGTTCTCTTTGAGCCATGCTGCGTCCATCGGCTTGCCGACTGCGACCTTGCGGTCGAGCGGGTTTCCGACCTGGTCCTTGACGTACTTGACGATACCGTCTTCGTCGAGGATACAGCGCTGTACTGCATCGAACATCATTCCGTTCTCTGCGAGACGGAGGGAGTGTCCGTGAACAGTTGCACCGCGGATACCAACGGTTGCTGGGTCGAAGAGTTCGGACTCGACGAGCTCGCGTGCGTACTGTTCAAGGTCACGCTCGCGGCACTCGATAATCTGACGGCCAGAGAGTGTTCCCGGGTCGATACCGCGGTAGCGGTACATCTCGAGGTAGGATCTCTGGTATGGCTGACATGGTGCGTTCAGCATAGAGTCTGCGAACTGGATGTATCTGACACGGTCACCAGCTTTTGCTCCCTCGGTCGGGGCAACGAGCTTTCTGATCGGGCAGTCTGGTTCACCCTGCTCTGCGAGTGGCGGGTGTGCAGATCCGTATGCTGCTCCTGGTGCGTGGTGTCCCATGATGAGGACGAGGTCTTCATCGGTGATGGAACGCATTTTCTGGAGCTTAACGTTTGGGTTCATCTGGTTGCGGCGAACTTCTGCAACGCGGGATGTTCCTGGTCCATACTGTGGTGTGTATGCCATAGTTTTTTCACCTAATTTTTGGGTTCTTTCATTATTCGTAGTACTTCATGAATGACATTCGACATTGCCACACGGCTTGGAGTCTGTCCCCGGGTGATTCCCGTGACAATTCCTTTGACGATACCTTTTGTTTTGATATCATCCGGTTTCGGCATAACATATGCTGTCCGAACGCCGGCACGTGCAAAGTCCTCATAGTCCGTCGGAGCCTGACAGACAACTACAGCGTCAACGCTACACTGCTGCAGAATCTTGCGGCACTTATGAACAACATGTGACCGAATGTTTCCGTGATGAAGAACAGCCACTTTGTGGCGTTCTATCTGTTCGATTTCGCGGTCGGTAATACCGAAATTTGAGCCAAGTGATACTCCGCCAATCTCTGCGTCTGGTGGAACTCCGCTGCCGGCGTTCAGCACCAGGGTACTTACGCTGTATTCAATCCCCTGCTGCCGCAGTGCTGACGTAATGTCGCAGACGGGTTTGGTGATATGTCTCCGGCCGGGGGACATACCCACGATAATGACGTCAGGATTTTTGCATTCAGAGATGGTTCCCCTCTGGGCAAGGGAGCCTCCTTTACCCATTCCCATACTGTGTCTGCAGTCTACAAGCTGAGTAACACGTCCAAGCGGCATTATTTCGTACCCTGAACAATCATTGGTCGCTGTTTGCTTTTCGGATCGCTCATTCCAAGAATACGATCATCTTCGACAACGCCGTATTTGGCATAGTCGGATAACGTAAAGTTGGACCGCATAAATCGTCCCTTTCCGAAACCATACGGGAACTTATCGGCAAAGACTGCATCGCATGCCTCCTTGATAGCCGGAATTACTGACTCGTCCTCAAGTTCAAGAAGGATGTCTCCGACATGAACACGAAGTTCAAAGTCTTCTCCGCAAACCTTGATAGTCCGTCTGTATTCGTGCGGATTCGGCGCTCCTCTGGCCGGACCATACGGTACCGTTGCCGGAAGATTCGGGCCGTTTAAGACCATACGGCGAATGCCGCCTACAGCGAAAACCTTCTCGAGTAAAATCTCGGTGGTCTCCGGATTCAGGAATCTGGTTGGGGTGATTCTTACCTGTGGATAGTTTGGTTCTGTCATTCAATCTCCTAATCTGCTTACGCAGAGATTTGGGCCGGCTTAGACTGCCTTTGCGATTGCCTGGAGCGGGTGTGCGAACTCTTCGATGCTGCCGAAGGTGTCTCCGTAAATCTTTGCGGTTCCTTCTGGGGAGAACATCTGGGTTCCTGCATCAAGTGCACATGCTGCAACGATACATGGGATACCGTTTCCTGCTGCGTGACGGGTAACGACGTGGTTTCCGTTGAAGATACCCGGTCCTCCTCCACCATAGATAGAGTGAGAGAAGAAGGAGAATCCGACTGCTGCACCCATGACACGACCGTAGTCTGCACCTGGGAGACCGGTTTCGTGCTCAAGAATGTCGTTGAAGTAAAGCAGAGTGGAGGAAACTGCCTGTGCGAAACGTCCTGCACCAGCGTTGACCATGGTTGCTGCAAGGGTACCTGCGGATGCGTATGCATTCCAGAGCATTGGGTCCTTGGTTTCGTACGGCTTGAAGTAGCCGCCTGCCTGGCCTGCGGTCTGGGTGATGACTTTGTCCTCAACTGCACGCTCGACAAGGGACTGCATGACAGTACCGACGGTACCGGTCTGGCCGTTCTCCTTAACGAGATCGTAGACGATGTTGTTTGCGTTAAGACCCTGGTATGCGTAGATTAAGAGCTGTGCACGCTCGAATGGACCAACTGCGTTTGCCATTTCGAACTGACCTGCCTGCTCGAAGGTTGCTGCGAGTGCTGCACCCTGCATTGCATTGCGGTGGGTCATCATAACGGTCTGGTTTGCCGGAATGTTACGGAGTGCGTAACCAAGGGACTCGTTGTTCTGCGGGATGGACATGATCATGGAACATGCTCCGCCGTCGAGTGCCTGGGAGACCGGGTAGGAACCAAAGACTGCTGCCTTGACGGTGTTTGCGTCGAACATGTCAACGTTGAACTCCTCGACAAGTGCGTAGGTAGTTGCTGCTGCAACAGAGAGGAGGGAAGCATCGTAGGTTGCTGCTGCCTCGATACGTGCCTTCGGGACTTTGACTAAGAGAAGCTTGCCGTCGTTGAAGCGTCTGATTTCGGTGTCGTCGCCTTCCTCAACGGAGACGTACTGCTTGATCTTTGCTTCGATTGCGTCGATGTTGCCTGCGATGTCAAGGTTGAGTTCACGGCCGAGGATCTGCTGGTGCTTTCCAATCTTACCGTTCTTTAATGCTGCCTCTACACCACCGAGGTTGACTGCGACGGTTCTCTTTGCGTTGTCAACAAGGGACTTGATTGCCGGGTTGACGAGTGGGCTGATCTTTTCGAGTGCAACGTTGCTCTTTAAGAGCTTTCCGTTGTCGTCGTAAAGGTCAATTACATCTGCGTATTTTGCCATAATTTTGCCTCTTAATTAAGGTAATTTTTCTTTAGGCTGTTTTCCGTTACTTTCCCTGAAAGTTGCTGTCGTTACTATGAGTAATTACTGGCGGTCAGTGACGGTTTCTCTACACGTCCACGACCAGCCTTTTCAGGCGGGTCAGGCGAACTCATCTGGGGATTGAGCCCGCCCCCTCTCGGGACATTAAAATGTATGAAATTGTCTGAATATAAGGATTCCCCTTTTGTGAGTAGAAGATATTTTATACCGTATCAGGGGAAAATTTTCGCCAATTTCAGCCAATTCACAGACAAAACAGAGGATTTTCAAGTATATGCCTAAATAGCCGTCCAAAATACCGGAAAATCCCAATAACCAGCTGATAAAAAATCAGCAAAATACCGCATAATAAAGTGCGCTTGACATACACTGGAAAAAGCATCGGAAACATATATAATCTCAGCAGTAATACGTGATTAACGGAAAACCTCTATGTATATTGAGACCCCATCCAGAATCCATATCGCCTTAATCGACTTAAACGGCTCATACGGCAGAGTCGACGGCGGAATCGGCCTCACCATTGAAAAACCCGGTTATTCCATGACTCTTGCGGAAAGCGACAGAAACTCTCTGGACTTCGCTGAAAAGAATCTCCCGCAGGGCGTTATCGACGAATATACACTGAAAATCAACCGTGCCGCAGACAAAGTCCGGGAACACTTCGGAATCAGTGACACGTTTGCATTCACCGTAAACAAAACCTACCCATCCCACTCCGGCCTTGGTTCCGGCACACAGATTGCCCTTGCTACCGCAAAACTCATGACCGAACATGCAGGTCTGCACCTTTCCAGCGTCGAGCTGGCAAAGATTGTCGGAAGGGCCGGAACATCCGGCATTGGCACCTACGGATTTGACCTTGGCGGCTTTATTGTAGACGGCGGACACAGCAAAAAACAGAAGAAGGACTTCATGCCGTCGTCAGCCTCCGAGCCAATCCCGCCGGCATTAATCGGCAGATATGACTTCCCGGAAGAATGGGGTATCGCTCTTGTCCGCCCGAAGATTGGCACATACTTCTGCGGAAGAGAGGAAATCAATATCTTCCAGACCTGCTGTCCGCTGCCGAAGGATGAGGTAAAACTCCTTTCGCACATCATCTTCATGAATCTTGTCCCGTTCTTAATTGAACACGACCTTGAAGGGTTCTCCGCCTGCATCAACCGCATCCAGGAAATCGCCTTCAATAAATGCGAGTTCCAGCTCCAGCCGCCGGAGGTTACCAACACGATGAATCTCATGAAAGAAGCAGGCATTCCCGGAGTCGGCCTGAGTTCCCTTGGCCCGACACTCTTCGGCGTCTACGACCTCCGCGATTCATCTGTCATAAAAGAGATGGAGGAAACCTTAGGAGATACCGCAGATATCCTCTTAACCAAAGGACAGAATCACGGAGCTGTCCTTACCCCGTAACTTTTTTCGCCCCATCATAGGCAATACATATTAAGAACAAACACCACATAATATACATGAAATTATTAGTCAGCCCAAGCTCTATAGATGAGGCAAAATTCTGCCTTGATGCTGACATCATCGACGTCAAGCGCCCTGCAGAGGGATCGCTTGGAGCTAATTTTCCGTGGGTAATCCGCGAAATTAAGAAGATGGCCGGAGAGAAGCCGGTTTCCGCAGCTATCGGAGACTACAACCCGACTCCGGGAAATGCCGCCCTTGCCGCATACGGGGCCGCATGTGCCGGTGCTGATTTTGTCAAGATTGGACTTATGTTCAAGGACAAAGAATCTGCAAAGGAAGTAATTGAGGCAGTTGTCCGCGCTGTTAAGGAACCGTTCCCGGAAAAGACCGTTGTCATTGCCGGATACTCCGACTATGAACGCTTAGGAACCATCAGCCCGTTCGACATCTCCCCGCTCGCAGCAGCAGCAGGTGCAGACTTCTCCATGATTGATACTGGTATGAAGGACGGAAAGAGCACCTTCGAGTTCATGGATGCAGAAACCTTAACCAAGTTCACTGAATTAAACCGTTCCCTTGGTCTCGGCACAGCTCTTGCAGGATCTCTGAAGTTCGAGGATATTCCGGTCTTAAAACAGATTAATCCGGAAATCATCGGCGTCCGCGGCATGGTCTGCGGCGGCGACAGAACGACTATGGTCCAGGAAGAGCTTGTCAGAAAAGCAATCGAAATGGTACACTAAAATGTTCGCAGACAAATTCAAAGTGGAAACCTCCTACACCTTTGACGATGTCCTTATCGAGCCGGCAGAGTCCTGGGTCGAGCCAAACACCGTTGACGTAAAATCCGTCTTCACCAAGAACATCCCGTTAATCACTCCGCTTGTCAGTGCCGCTATGGATACTGTAACCGAGGCCGAGATGGCCATCGCTATGGCAAGAGCCGGCGGTATCGGTGTTCTTCACAGAAACTGTTCTCCGGAGCAGGAAGTGGAGTTTGTCCGTCAGGTCAAAGCAGCAGATAATGTGATTGAGCCGGATGTCCGCTACGTCTCTCCGGACACCACCATCTCCTTTGTTGCAAACTTAATGGAGAGATACTCTATCGGCGGCGTCCCGGTTGTCGGTTCCAAGGGTAAGCTTGTCGGTATCGTCTCCCGCCGTGATGTCCGCGGTGTCATCAACAAGATGGGAGCAGAGCCGGTCGAGGCAATCATGACCAAGCGCCCGATTGCTGTCCACGAGGATATCACAGCAGACGAGGCAATCAACGTCATGTACACCAAGAAGGTCGAGAGACTGCCGGTTGTTGACGATAAGAAGAAGCTTGTCGGTATCATTACTATGCAGGACCTTCTTGAGAAGCAGCAGTACCCGCAGGCAAACCGCGACAAGAACGGCAAGCTCCGTGTTGCCGCATCTGTCGGCCCGTTCGACCTCCGCCGTGCAGAGATGCTCGCAGACGCAGGCGTCGATGCAATTATTGTGGACTGTGCACACGGTCACAATATGAATGTGGTAAACGGTGCAAAGACTATGAAGGAAACCTTATCCTGTGATGTTGTCGTTGGAAATATCGCAACCGCAAAAGCAGGAGAGGTCCTTGCAGACTTTGCAGACGGTATCAAGGTCGGTATCGGCCCAGGCTCTATCTGTACTACCCGTATTGTTGCCGGCGTCGGTGTTCCGCAGATTTCCGCAATCGCAAATGTTGCTGATGTCGCAACCCCGTGCGGCGTTCCGGTAATTGCTGACGGCGGTATCAAATACTCCGGCGATGTTGCAAAGGCATTCGTTGCAGGAGCTTCCTCTGTCATGATGGGCAGTATGTTTGCCGGAACCGATGAGGCACCGGGCAAGACCATCATCGTCAAGGGCAGACGCTACAAGCAGTACAGAGGTATGGGTTCTCTCGGCGTTATGACGTCTGGAAACTCTTCTGACCGCTACTTCCAGAAGAAGGGAATCGGCGCAAACAAGTATGTTCCGGAAGGTGTCGAGGGCGCAACCCCGTACATCGGCTCTGTGACTGATGTGATCTATCAGACCATCGGCGGTCTGAAGTCCGCAATGGGATACGCAGGATGCGGAGACATTCCAACCATGAGAACCAACGCACGCTTTGTAAAGATTACCGCGGCAGGTCTCAAGGAGTCCCACCCGCACGATATCGTCATCACTGACGAAGCCCCGAACTACCGGGCAAACCTCTAAATCTTTTTTTTCTGTTTTCTGATGGGTGCTGTTTTTTTGTTAGCGCAGGCTTTGTCTCTGTGGTTTTGGGTTTTTTGAGCGTGTTTTGCGTACCCGCCGAGCCGCTCGGCTAATGGCGAGAGCCGAAGGCTCAAGCCTTGAGCAAGCCTTTGGCTTGCGACCGCCGCGGCTATTTCGGCGGGGCAATCAGGATTGTTTTGTTCGGGTCTTCTGTCAGTTTTGGTTTTGGTGGGTTGATGCTCTTTTAGTGGTTTTCCGTCGGGCTAAAAAAATC
>JAGARL010000192.1 GCA_017622255.1 Methanocorpusculum sp. | reverse complement strand
CCCGAAGGCAGAGCTTGCAATCCCGACGCTTTTAAAGCAGGGCAATCTCTATGACTACCATGTCTTATCTGATGTTGCCGGAAGCTTTGTCGCACAGTTCGAGCACACCGTAATCGTAACAGAAGACGAGCCGATTGTAACAACTCTCTAAAATACTTTTTTTACAGCAGGGAAACCAGCAGATACAGCCCCGCCGCCGCGAGTCCTCCAGACAGCGTTGCCAGCAGATTTGTTCCAGAATTTCCAAACACTCCGCGGTTTTCCAGCAGAGCGCCGTAGAGCGAATCCAGATTTGTTCCGATAACGCCGGCAAGCGCCGCAAGCAGGCAGATATACCATGGAGCAATACCAAAGAGGAACCCGAGTCCTCCGATAATCAGCGCCCCGACAGCACAGGCAATCTCTCCGGTGAGCGTAACACCGCCGTTTGTTCCCGGCGGACAGCGTTTCAGCGTCGTAATCATCCGCGGAGTGCCGCCGGTTACGCCAATTTCGCTCGCCATCGTGTCCGCGGTCGCGGTAGCGACAGAGCCGAGGAAAACTGCCGTGTAGAGCATATCACCGGTAATTCCGTAGAGAATTGCTGCCGCAACCCCGACTCCCGCATTCGCAAACGCATTCTTGTATCCGCGTTTTCCATGCTTGCCCTGCGCGACACCTAAGAACTCCTTTTCCGAATACTTGAACTTCGTAAATGCCGAGCCGAGGATGAAAAAGACCAGCAGGACAACAAACCAGGAAACCGTATCCGTAAAGGAAATCAGCAGCACACCAAAGAGAACCGCGGAAAACACGCCGGTCAAATCAATCGTTTTTGCCCGGTATGCGAAGTAGCCGAACGCCGCACAGAGCAGGATCGCAAACGCCAGCAGGCGCAGGTCGACAAAGAACTCCAAATCCTCAAAGAGGACAATCGTCATCGAGACGCCGACCAGACTCAGCATCGAACCGTCCTCGCGCTCGCCGAGAATGCTCCGGAGCATCAGCAGAACCAGAATCGCCAGAGAACCGACCAATGGTTCGAACTCCTGCGTATAAATCATCGCAAAAATCAGTGCCGCGGCGGAGGCCAAACCAAACACCGCAAGCGAATGCCCTGTCCGAACAGACAGCATGCGCATAACCTCGCCGAACAGCACCATCACCAGCGGACCGGCAAACGCGGAAACCGGGATGATGGAAAATCCGTACAGCAGGGCAAGAACCGCAGTTCCAATCGCAAAATAGCGGATGTTTCCAACAAAATACATCACCGCCGCAAAGAGTACGCCGATAAGCGCCAGCAGCCGGTGGTCAATAAACGGGGATGCGAGAAGCAGAGCTGTTGAGCAGAGAAGCAGAATCAGCTGTTTTCGAATCGCATCCATGAGTACTTATCTGTATGTTTCCGCCGTCCAATAAACATTAGGCTGAATCCGGAGAGTCGATATCCGCGAAATACGGTTTGATATCCAGCACCGGCGTTCCATCCAGCATCTCAAGGCCGCGGACCATAAGCGTTGTTTTGCGGATTTCCAGAAGCTTTACCAGTGTCAGGGAAATTGGATTCGGGCGGGCAGGGCTGCGGGTGGAAAAGACTCCCCGCGGCTCTCCGGTCGGGTCGCGGCGTGAGGGAACTTTAAGCACATCTCTGTCCGAGCGGTCAAACCAGCAGATAACAAAAATATCATCGCCCGGGAAAAGCCCGTCCAGGCCTTCTGCAAACTGCGGGAAAATCTCCAGCTCGCTGATATCGTTGGCAATTCTTCCCTGCCGCGGGGCAGAACCTTTTTCCTTGTAGGGCGAGTGCACGATGCCAATCGGTGAACAGACAGGCCGCGGCACAGCCTTCTTTTCCTCCTCGCGTTTTCTCAGCATATCAAGCGCCTGGTTGCACATCCAGTCGCAGGAGCTGATATAGGGATTTTCACGGCGGACATGCGTGTGGGAAACGGCGGCATAGGTTCCTGCAAGACGCTTCACCTCGGCATACAGCGGCTTGAGGGCCGGCGCACGGACTGCATACTGTCCGGAAAGCTGGCGGACCATCAGTTCGCTGTCGGAAAAGGCCTCTATTTCTGTCTCCTCAGGGACACAGTATTTCTTTGCGGAACGCAGGGCATTGATTAATGCCGTGTACTCGGCAACATTATTGGAGTTCTCGCCAACCCCGGCAGACTCTGCTTCCAGCACCTCGCATCCGTCCAGAATCAGCCATGCGCAGGCCGCAAGTCCCGGATTGCCGCGGGATGCGCCGTCAGTATATATTGTCAGTTTTCTCATTTTTTGCCTCTATCCATAACCTATTAATGTTTCCTGCTGATGTATGAGTATGGATTCTATCACTATTAACCTTGGCGTAAACGGCATCACCCCGTCAAGCACCTTAAACGGCGGAAACATCTCTCCAAGGATTCAGCTGGAAGGCGTTCCAGCCGATTTACAATACCTGGCAGTTATTGTACAGAATAAGTCGGGAGAGGAGAAAAACAAATGCATCTGGGTAATCTGGAATATCCCGTCAGTCGGGCACGTCCCGCCGGGCTATGAGGAAGGCCCTGCGCCAAAGTTCCCCTTCCCGGCAGTACAGGGAGTAAACGACTTTGGCGAGCACCGCTGGCATGGACCGTCTCCGGGACTCGGCGTTCGCGACAAACTTCTGATTCAGGTCTTCGGCAGAAACGACCGCCTCGTCCTCTCGCCGGAATCAACCATGGACGATGTCATCAAAGCACTGCGTGACGGAAACACCGTGGCATACGGAAGCCTTGAGTGCTTCTACCACGGATAATTTTTTTTTTGAAAAAAAGAATTAGAGCATCTTCAGGTTCTGTAAGTCCTGATAGATTTTGTCAACGGCACGCTCTGCATCCTCGTGCACCTTTCCGCCGGTGATAATCAGCTTTCCCGAACCGAAGAGCAGAACCACAACCTTCGGGTCATCCAAGCGGTAGACAAGTCCCGGGAACTGTTCCGGCTCATACTCGATTTTGTCGAGGGTTAAACTCATGGCGATTTTATTTAAGTTAATGCGGGCGCCAAGGTCTGCGGACGTTACAATATTCTGGATACTGTAGGTCGGATTGTCGGTGATATTCACGTTCAAGTCCTTCATCATCTTCACGAGAGCAGAAAGACCGTCTGCAAGACTTGGGATACTCTTAGCCCCTGTTAAAACAACTTTTCCGGAACCGAACACCAGGGCTGCAATTTTTGGATCCTGCATCCGTAAAACAACGCCCGGGAACCGCTTCTTGTTGTACTCCGCACCGGGGATTTGTGCTGCAAGAGAAACGAGGTCCAGAGAATCACTGAGCTTGGTGGAAGCGACAACATTCTCGATTTTCAGGGACTCGGCGGGAAAAGTTGACATATGTTATAAGTACAACACACATCTATATAAATACTCGGTTTGTCCGGGACGAAAAAAGCAGGGTGAATGCCGCATCGGCATTCGCGGTATGATGAGTTTAGTCGTACTCACGCCAGGTGTGGCGGCATTTCGTACAGCGGAAGAATCTGACTTCGGATTCATCAGCACTGCGAATCTGTCTGAGCCACCACTCCGCAAGGTCGTGACCGCAGTTTGGACAGGTAACTGCTAAGGTTGGTTTGGTTCCGAGGTTTTCGTCTCCGTCAACGATTAAGATATCATTTTCCTGCATGTAGGCGACTTTCTTCATCTGCTCTTTTTCTTTTGCAGTAATTTCTTCTGCATATCCGCACTTGGAGCAGGTGAGTTTGCCGTCCTTGGATTTCATGAGCTTACCGCATTCTGGACAGAACATCATAGAATATAAGGTTGTTCTTCGTGCTTAATAGTATTTGCGCTGTACCCATTGAATAAAGACTATAATGTGTGAGGGAAAACAGTTATCTGATTATGCTTGAAGTTCTGAAAGTCATCTGCTTTGTAACAGCACTAATATGCTTTGTGCTGTTCTTTGTTCCGGGCAGATTCCAGAAATATCTGGGAATTGCCGCCTGGTCGGCACTTGTTGCAGGATTCTTGTGCATGCTTCCCGAACTGATGTTCCATGAAGGAAATGTGTTCTACCCGGTACTGATTATTCTCTGTCTGCCGCTGCTCTATATTACAATACGCCGCCTGCTTGCAGAAAATGAACCGGTGAAGAACTTCACGAGAGGGGCAGGGGTTGCCGCAATTATTTATGCGCCGTTTGCCATTTTTGAGCCGCTTGGAAACTGGCTGATTGGAACGGTTGTGTACTGGGTTCAGCAGTTTTTCCATCTGATTGATTATCCGTTTAAGATGGCGGCCTGGAATATGTTTGAGTCCCTCTGGCTGATTCCGGGATTCGACCACGGATACCGCGATGTAATTGTGCTCGGCTGTACGGGAATTACCGCTATTGCGATTTTAATCGGAGTTATTTTCCTGACGCAGACATCCTGGAAAAAGAAGCTGGGATTAATCCTTCTGGTAGCAGTGCCGATTTATGTGGTGAACATTTTCCGGAATGTGTTTGTGATTATGGCATACTTCGGGCAGTGGTTCCCCTGGCTGGAAAATATTGTAACACACCCGACCATTCCAGGCTTTGCCAGCTATTTCTGGTCGCATAATGTGATGTGCGAGGGCGGAGCGTTTCTCTTAATCATCCTGATTGCGTTCCTGATGTTTAAGTTCGCACCGGGTCTGATTTCCAGTATCCGCGACATCGTCGATGTGTATGTGACGGATGTAAAAGCCTTGGTGAGAAGGAGATGAGCTGTCCGTTCTGCGATGCAGAAGGAGAGGTTCTCGGAAACGAGCTTGCGTATGCGAAGTTCGATGCGTTTCCGGTCTCTCCCGGACACCTTTTAATTATTCCGCGCCGGCATGCAGAGACCTGGTTTGATTTATGCGCCGAGGAACAGGCGGCGGTTTTTTCTCTGATTTCCGAGGCAAAGCAGATGCTGGACGTGCGGTTTTCCCCGGACGGGTACAATATCGGGGTTAACTGCGGAGAAGCCGCCGGCCAGACGATTTTTCATGTGCATGTGCATCTGATTCCCCGGTACGCCGGGGATGTGGAAAATCCGCGGGGCGGCGTACGCGGGGTTATTCCGCGGATGCAGAGTTATCCGTAAATTATTTTCTTTTTTTTGCAGGTTTGTTGAGTGCTTATAGGATTCCGGAGGCCTCGCCTTCCCGGTCTCACCGCTGCTGATAATCGGCGGAATCCTGGCAGTATTGCTCATCGCAGGAATTATCATCTTTGCCGTAAAGAGAAGGGCATAATCCTGAGATAAACAACACCGGGGAATCCGAAAACCGGGGAATCATCCCCCAACCTCTTTTTCAAACACGCTCCAAAAAAATTAGAGAGTGACGAAACGCCGTCGCACGCCCCCGGCTGTTTGTTGTGTTCTCTCGGTGAAGCTCATTCTTCAAGCCCGCCGGGCCGCTCGCAAGTCTCTTCGAGCCTTGCTCACCGCTTGAGTCGCTTCGCGCCTCGCGCTGCTCGCTGTCGCGGCGGCTTTTCCCGGCGGGGAGGTCATTAAAAGGATTCGGGTTTGGTGTTAGACCGACTCGCCGACAAAAAACCGCAGAGCCGCTTCACACGCTGTCGCAAGTCTCTTCGAGCCTTGCTCCTGGCTTGGGTGCTGTCGCACCCTCGCCTGTCGCGTGTTCTGCAGGCCTGCTTCCGACCGCTCCTTCGTCCTCGGTCTTCGACATGCGGACTTCGGCGCACTCGTCTTTTTTGTTTTCCGGCTCTCTGATATGTGGGACAGGGCGGGGCACAGGCGTGCATCCGCGAGAGAATAACCCCGTCGGTCTGTTCGCCTGACGGCTCTCATCCCGCCAGGGATATCGTCTCGCGGTTCACACCTGGGCCGTGTAAGCCGCCCACGGTTCTGCGGGGGCTTCAGAGTGTAATTTATGAAAAGATTTGCTGACAATTCGGACTCGCTGAAAGTTCTTCGGTGCGCATTTGAGACATACAACACGTTAAAGCCGGGCTACCTGGAATCGGTCTATGAGGCTGCTCTCGAGTGGGAGCTCGTGCAGGCAGGCTTCGAGGTGAAGCGTCAGGTTAAGATTCCGGTTTTCTACAAAGGTGTGGAGTTGAAGAAGGACTTCTTCGCGGACATGGTGGTGAATGACTGCATTCTCTTAGAACTCAAAGCCGTCTCCTCGCTGAATCCGATGCACGAGAGACAGCTTGCAAGTTATCTGAAAAGTACCGGGATTTCCGAAGGGCTTCTGCTGAATTTTGGAAATCTGCGGAGGTTGGAGTGGAGAGTGTTTGAAAAAGAGGTTCGGGGATGATTCCCCGTTTTTTTTTTCTTCAGCCGTTACTTTCTGCGAAGAACTGCAGCACAGGCAAGTCCTGCGAGGAGTCCGAGGAGCGGGGCCGGGCTTGCCGGGGCGGTTGGTTCTTCTTCAGCGGCGAACGGGCTTTCTTCGTGTTCTTCAATGAAGACAGCTGCGAACGGAGACAGTCCGTTGTAGTGTACTTTGTACTGACCGTTTCCGAGGTCTTCTACAGTACAGTCAACCCAGACATCGTTCTTGTAGTGTCCGACGACGAGTTTCTTTCCGTCCGGGACGTCAGCTGCTAAGATGAAGTGTCCCGGTTCGTCAACGGTTACCTTGTTTCCTTCTGTGTCCACAACCGATACTTCGACGATGAGGTGAACATCTTCGGCTTTGACGCTTTCTACGAGGATGACCTCTTCGGCGTTTCCTTCAACGACCTGAACGGATGCGCCGGGTTTCTCCTCTACAACGTTTGCCGGGACGGCTACGGTCTGCAGGGCGTTGGTATCCACGAGTTCAACAAGAGCCAGCGGGACGCCGTTTGTGGGGGTTATGATGTTTGCCGGGACAATTTCCTGTGTCTCTTCAACAACCGTTTCGGACGGCGGGATGACGACCGGTTCAGCCGGGACATCCGGTTCGGTTGGTTCGGTCGGGGTTACTTCCGGTTCAGTCGGTTCACTCGGCGTTACAGACGGGGTGGTGCTTCCTCCACTGCTGCCTCCTCCGCCAGTGCCTCCTCCGGTGTTTCCGCTGGAGGTCCACTTGGCGTAGAGTGTGATGTCAGCAGTTACGACGTCTGTGCCGAAATTCCATGGAGAGGAGAATCCGTTGTCCTTGTACTATCCGCTAAAGGTGGAACTGCTCTTTGTTGGAGTGCCCGGAGCTGTTACAAGGGTTCCGTTTTTCACTTCCTGTAAGGGGACAGTACTTCCCCCGTTGGTTTCGAATGTTACATTGTAGTAGCGTGCCCATTCTGCATAGAGGATGATTTCCGCACTGTTTTCTACAAGGTTAGACGTAAATTCTGCCCCGTCCGAGTAGGTTTTGCCTTCAGTGGTGTTCCATTGTACAAATTTGTAACCGCTGGTGTTGGTGAAGTTGTTCGGCAGAAGGTTCTGCGCAATTCCATACTTAAACACCTGATTTTCCATAGTTCCACTGTCTCCTCCGCCGTTAGCATTGAAGATAACAGTAGTAGTGTTAGCCGTCCAGTTTGCGTAGAGCGTGACCTCACTATTATTTACAGCACTCAGGTTCTGAACAGATACAGTATCTGTATACTTTACTGCTCCGTCTGGGGTTTCTGCCCATCCGGCAAACTGATGTCCGGTTTTAACGAAAGTATTGGCACACAGATTCTGTGATACGTCATAAACAAACGGCTGATTCTCCATACTTCCAGTTCCGGTGTTGTTGTGGAACTTAACGGTGTAGGTATTGGGAGTCCAGTTTGCGTAGAGGTTGAGGTCTGTGGTTACTTCCGTTTCGAACTCATATTTGTTTGTGTGTGTATCTTCAGTATACCATCCTTCAAGAGTGTATCCAACATAGGAAACAGCAGGAGCACTCACCGTACTGCCGCTGGTTACTGTAACATCAGAGGTAGCTCCTATTCCATCTACCTTATGGAACGTGACAGTAACGGTCTCCACCTTGAGATGGATTGCATCAGCTGACGGAGCGGGCAGCCCTGCCAGAATCGGGAGTTTATAGTTTTCCGCAGTTCCCAACTGCCAGATGGAAGTATCCCATTCGGGGAAGAGAGTATTCCAGGCAAGACCAACATCTTTTCCGTGAACGCTGCTGACATCATCTGATGTTACAGTGGTATCGTTTACCTTTGTGCCAACCCATCCGTAGTTAGAGAGCGAACCTCCAATGTAATCCCCAACAACCCGGGCCGAATTATTAACAGTAGCATTACCAAGCGTAGTAATCTTTTGGTTTAAAGCATAACTGCCACTGACAGTTGCATCCGTAGCATAGATACGTCCGCTAATTCCGGCTGCATTTACCTCCATCTTCTTTGAATTTTCATCTGCAGTGTCATAACCTTCGTTGATTACATTTCCAACTGCATAACAATTCATGATATGAGATGCCGATGAGGAGTCCAAGCCTAAAATACCGCCAAGAGATACAGCACTAAAGTATTTTCCGGTAACAGTATTTCTTAAGTTACCGGTGGTGAAACAATCACTAATGTTTGTTCCCCAGTTGGCTTGTCCGAGAATACCCCCGACACCAATATAACCATCCCTATCATAATTCTCAGCATTTGTAGTAATGTTGCAGGTAGAGTAGCACTGAGAGATTGTAACCCGAGCCACACTGGTGTAGCCAACAATTCCGCCAACCGTGTATCCTCCATTAGCATTGACGGTGATATCCCCAGTAGAATAGCATCTCTCAACAATTGGAGAGTAACTATTTCCGTAGAAGTGCCCTATAATACCGCCGATATAAACATTAACTCCAGCACGCCCCGAAGTCACCTGAATGTCCCCCGAAGATGAACAGTTCACGAAATTTCTTCCGGAGAAGTAGCCAGCAATACCTCCTGCAACTACCGCATTTTCCTCATATGAAATAGTGATGTCTACTGAAGAGGTGGTGTTTACAATACTTCCTAAACCAAAGAAATAACCGGCAACACCGCCAGCATGAAGAATTGAATCACAAGATGGGTTGATTACATTGATATTTCCGTCAACATGAAGATTTTTAATCTGACCATTATAGACAGTACCAAATAATCCCACATTTGAGTCAGTTTCTGTAATATTGAGACCGCTAATTGTGTGATATCCGCCATCAAACGTTCCTTGGAAGCGTGGTTCAGAATTACTGGATGAGTTCCCAATCGGCGTCCATTCCAGGTTATTGAGGTCAATGTCTGCAGCGAGCGTTACAGTTTTTCCATCAAAAGTAGTTCCGTCGTTTACCAGCTTTGCAAGACCCGCAAGATCTTCTGCTGTAGTGAGAGTAAACGCTTCTTTGGAACTGTCATCATACCAGGCAGTATTGACTGTTCCGTCCCAGATATCCGCCGCACTCGCCGCACCTGCGAGGCACGCGGTAATAATCACTAAGCAAAACATCGCCCGGACAGCACGGCGGAGAGTTCCACGGGGGGGGGCGTTTTTCGAGTCGAAATTGTTTGTTCTCACAGTCATCACCTTTTTGAGTGAATAAGTGGTATTTTTACCGGAAAATATTTAAAGATTTCCCGCGTTATTTTGCAGGATAAATATGGCATAATACGGGTTTATTGGGAGAAAACTCTCCGTCGCAAGCCTAAGGCTTGCTCAAGGCTTGTGTCCTGAGGCTTTCGCAAGTCTTACAGACTTGCTCATGCCTTGAGTCTTGACCTTCGGTCAATCCTCTCGGCTTTCGCCTCAGACCACGCGCCACTCTAACCTCCGCATATTTCCAAAATTCACCAGAAGACCAACCGGCATCCCGGTCGTCTTCAGATAACTCTCAACCTGCCGCTCGTGAATCTTTGCGAGGTTCGAGACCGCTTTCAGTTCCACCAGAACCGTGTCACTTACCATCATGTCCGCAGTGAAGTGCGTGTCGAGAAGTTCTCCCTTGTAGCAAACCGGGAGTTTGACCTGACGCCGAACCGCAAAACCTTCGCGAAGCAGTTCCTTCTCCAACGACTTCTCATATACCGCTTCCAGGTATCCGGGCTTTAAGTGATTATACACGGCAAGTGCGCATCCGACAATTCTGTACATATCCGAGTTAACATCT
>JAGARL010000191.1 GCA_017622255.1 Methanocorpusculum sp. | reverse complement strand
TCTCCTCCGGTGATGATCTGCCGCTCTGGGTTATTCTGACTTCTGCTCTGGCAATCACCCTTGGAATTCTTTCCGGCGGCTGGAAGGTTGTCAAGAAACTCGGATCCGGCATTACCCGCATTATGCCGTATCAGGGATTCTCTGCAGCCGTCTCCGGCGGTGCGGTTCTTTCCTTTATGACCATGTTCGGTGTCCCGGTTTCTACCACGCACTGTGCAGCAGGTTCTGTTATGGGAACTGGTGTCACTCGCGGTGTCGGGGCGGTTAACTGGAGAACTGTTCGTCAGATGGTAACTGCATGGGTTATCACCATTCCGTGCGCCGGTGTTGTATCCTTTGTCGCCTACCTTCTGATTTCCTTAATCTTCGGATTATAACCCAATCTTTTTTGCATCCTCTCTCTCAAAAGAGAGAACGGGTACATATACTTTATCTCATAGCAAAACCAACTATATTCTACCTTAGAGCAGTCATGTTCCGGCATCTGCTTCTTCTCCCACGAAGCCGCCGGAAATACGGGCTGTAAATATCTCGGTCTGATGGAAAACAGGAAATTTCCGTCTCATATACAATGATACACAAAATATCAGCGGAGCCGCGGGTATCGGAAAAATCCGCGCGTCTCCCGACACTTGCGGGTATCTTTTACCCAAGCGAAGCGGAGGGGCTGAAAGCCGTTCTGTCGCAATTTTTCGATGCTACGGTTACGTCTGTTTCGAATCCGAAAGGAATTCTCGTACCGCATGCCGGCTATGTCTACTCAGGACCTGTGGCTGCTGTCTCCTACTCCCGCATCTCTCCTGATTTTGACGGCACCTTTGTCCTTATTGGAACAAGCCACCAGGGAACGGTAAACTCGGTCTCTGATATCGACTGGGAAACACCGATAGGTATCGTCAAAGCTGATTCAGAGTTTGCCGCGGCAGTGACTCTTCCGCTGGACAATGCAGCTGCACGGGAACAGGAAAACTCTCTTGAGACACAGATGCCGTTTATCGCCTTCCGCTTCCCGAAAGCGAAGGTTGCCGCAATCCTCATGGGAGACCAGTCTCCGGCAGGAGCTTCTGCTGTTGCCGCCGCAGTTCTTTCTGCGGTTGAAAAAACCGGACGCAGCATCATTGTTGTTGCTTCCGGCGACGGGTCACACTATGTTCCGGCAAAGAAAGCGGAGACCAATGACTTAACCTGTCTTGCGGCAGTGAAAAACCTTGATGTGAATGCGTTCTATGACGCCCTCTATGCCATTCAGCCCTCCATGTGCGGATACGGCTGTATCGCTGCGACGGCAGAGATCGGAAAAGCCCTTGGCGCAACGGAAGCCAGGGTTTTAACCTATGCAACCTCCGGCGACGCATCCGGTGATTACCGGGCAGTCGTCGGCTACGCCTCAATGGAGGTGCTCTGATGGCAACGTGGAGCGCTCCGGGAAAGGTCTTCCTCTTCGGAGAACACGCAGTCGTTTACGGAAAACCGGGTATCGCGATGTCCATTAAGCCGCGAGTGATGGTAACGGTTCGTCACTCCCGCTATTTCCAGCGTCCGAACTCACCCTATATTGCTGAATGCTTCAAACTCCTCGATATCAAAGGAAGCGTCTATGTCAGATCTCAGCTTCCCAGTGCATCGGGACTCGGCTCTTCCGCAGCAGTAACGGTTGCCACCCTTTTTGCTATCAATGATGAATTCCAGCTCGGCTACTCCAGAGCCGAGGTCGCAGAACTCGCCCATGAGGTGGAGAAAATCACGCAGGGAGGCCGTGCCAGCGCCACGGATACCTATGTCTCCACCTTCGGCGGCATGGTCTTAATCCGCGGTGAGGAAAAACGCCGTTTAATCCCGCCGCAGAATCTCTCGATTGTTATCGGCAACTCGATGGTTTCCCACAACACTTCCGAAATGGTCCGCCGTGTTGCCGAGTTCCGTGAGCATTCTCCTGCAGTTGCCAATCCGATTATGGACGCTATCGGGGCAATTACGATGGAAGCCATGCACAACATGGAAAACCACAAAGAGTTAGGCAATCTCATGAACAGAAACCATGCGCTCCTGGAAGCCTTAGGAGTCAGTCATCCGGCTCTCTCGAACCTGGTGCTTGCCGCCCGCAGTGCCGGCGCATACGGAGCAAAGCTCTCCGGTGCCGGCGGCGGCGGCTGTATCTGGGCGCTCTGTTCCAAAGGTTCGCGCAACCGTGTTGCCAATGCTCTTGAGGACTGCGACGCAAAGACTATCATCACCACTATTGACACGGAAGGAGCCCGCAAGGAGGCAGATCTCTGATGCCCGTCATCATCAAACTCGGCGGCTCGGTAATCACCGACAAAGCAAACCCCGGGGTAATTCACCGGGAAGTTATTGCAAAACTCGCCGCGGCAATTGCTGAGGCAAAGACTCCTGCCGTTATCGTTCATGGGGCCGGTTCGCTTGGTCATCCGGAAGCAAAAGCCTACGGGATTGCTTCCGGTGTTGGAAAAGAGAATGCCCGCGGAGTCTTTGTGACTCACACTGCAGTCTCCCGCTTAAATGCTGAAGTTGTCACAGCATTGCGGGAGGCAGGAGTTGAAGCGGTCTCTTTTCCGCCGTTTGCCTCCGCACTTGCGGAAAACGGCCGCCTGATTTTCTGCGGCGAAGAGCAGATTTCCAGTCTGCTTGAAGCAGGCATTGTCCCGGTTCTCCACGGCGACGTTGTCATGGACCGCAGTCTCGGCGGCTGTATTGTCTCCGGCGATCAGATTGTTCCGTATCTGGCAAAAGCGCTTGGTGCGGATAAAATCGGCATCGTCACCGCCACCGGAGGGGTGCTCTCCGGCGGCGAAATTATCCCGGAAATTACCCGAGAAACTGTTTCCGCTGTTTCGTTCAGCTCTGCTGATACAGCGGATGTTACCGGCGGAATGCAGGGAAAAGTAGAAGAACTGCTTTCTCTGGCCGAATCCGGTACCCCGTCGCATATCTTCAGACCGGAAATGCTTGCGGCATTTCTTGCAGGAGAACCCTGCGGGGGGACACTGGTAAAATGACCGGACTTACCGCATCGAGGAAACTCGATCACTTAAACCTCTGCGCAAACACCGATGTCGCGTTCGGCGATGCCGGTTTTTCTGACGTGCGTCTCGTACACAACGCCGTACCCGAATGTTCGGCGGATGAAATCGACATCAGCACGACATTTCTTGGCCGCAGACTGAATGCCCCGATTTTTATCGCGGCAATGACAGGAGGTCACCCTGACACCGCAGAGGTAAACAAAACCTTAGCCGCCGCTGCTGAGCATTTCAACATCCCGATGGGAGTGGGCTCGCAGCGTGCAGCCCTGGAAAACCCAAACCTTGCAGACAGCTTCACGGTCGTCCGGGAAACTGCACCGAATGCATTTCTTGCCGGAAACATCAGCGCGGTTCAGCTCAGAGACCATGGTCTCGAATGGGCTGAGCGTGCCGTTTCGATGATTGATGCGGATGCACTCTGCATCCACTTAAACTTCCTGCAGGAGATAATTCAGGTAGAAGGCGACCGCTCGGGTGTCGGCATCTTAGCCACCATCCGCGAAGCATGCCGTGAACTCTCTGTTCCGGTTATCGTCAAGGAAACGGGTTCCGGAATCTCCCGCGAAGCGGCCTCCGCGCTCTATGATGCAGGAGCGGCGGCCATTGATGTCGGCGGATTCGGCGGAACATCCTGGGCAAAAATAGAAAAAGCACGTGCCAGTGATAAAACGCATCAGATGCTCGGAGACACGTTCCTCGAATGGGGAATCCCTACCGCAGTGAGCGTTTTTGAGGTAGCGCAGGTTGGAGCATGTCCGGTGATTGCCACCGGAGGACTCAAAAACGGACTTGATGCAGCAAAGGCAATAGCTCTCGGCGCAGACATGGCAGGAATGGCGTTAACGCTCCTGCCGGATGCACTGAAAGGAAAAGATGCACTTTTCAGCAGAATTGAAACCCTCTGCGGAGAACTGAAAACCGCAATGTTTCTGACCGGAGCACAGAATATTTCAGCGCTTGCAAAAGTCCGGTATTATCTGACCGGCACAGTCAGGGAAATGACAAACAAATAGAGGAACTACATGGTAGAAGTAGAAGTAATAGCCGTCGGCGGATACAACGAGGTCGGAAGAAACATGACCGCGGTCCGCGTCGGCAAGGAAATTGTTATCTTCGATATCGGTCTGTACTTAGACCCGATTACCGGAAATAACAGTGTCGATATGGAAAATATGCACTCCCTGGACTTAATCCAGATGGGTGCAATCCCGGACGATACCGTCATGAACGCGGTTGAGGGAACAGTCAAAGCAATCGTCTGTACCCACGGTCACTTAGACCACATTGGAGCAGTCCAGAAGTTAGCTCACCGCTACAACTGCCCGATTATCGCAACCCCGTACACAACAGAACTTATCAAACAGCAGATTGAAGGAGAACGCAAGTTCACCGTCACCAACAAGACCTTCGCACTCAAGGCAGGAGCAAAATACACCATCTCCCAGAACCTGACCTTAGAGTTCATCCGCGTACAGCACTCCATCATTGACTCTGTAATGGCTGTCCTGCACACGCCTGCCGGATGCGTTGTTTATGCAAACGACTTCAAGTTCGATATGACGCCGGTTATCGGCGACGCCCCGGACTTAGCCCGCATGCGTGCAATCGGAAAAGAGGGTGTCAAAGTCTTAATCGTCGAGTCCTTAAACTTAGACGACAGAGGATACGCACCAAGTGAACAGGTCGCAAGACTTCGCGTCCGCGATGCCATCATGCGTGCCGAAGACGACAAGCATGCAATCATCGTCTCGACCTTCGCATCCCAGATTGCCAGAATCAAGACGATTACCGAGTGCGCCCGCGAGATTGACAGAATCCCGGTTCTTCTTGGAAGAAGCATGGAGCGGTACAACGGAACTGCAGAAATGTTAAAGCAGGTTGCTTTCCCGCAGGGAACCAGCATCTACGGAAACAGAAAGACCACCGACAGAATGCTGCGCAGAATCTCCAAGGAAGGAAAGGAGAAGTTCTTAATCATCGCAACCGGTCATCAGGGAGAACCGGGATCCATGCTTTCCCGCATGGCACTTGGTGAAACCCCGCTCAAGATTGAGAAGGGCGACCGTGTGATGTTTTCTGCAAACATCATCCCGAACCCGATTAACTTCGCACAGCGTGCCGAGGTTGACCGCCTCCTCCTCCGTCAGGGAGCGCGCCTCTTCGACGGTCTCCATGTTACCGGTCACGCATATTACCAGGAGCACTATGATTTAGTCTCCATGCTGAATCCGGAACACATCATCCCGTCTCACGGTCCGTTCCACATGAAAGGCGGCTATGTCCACCTGGCATCTGAGTTCGGCTACACCTTAAACCGCGACATCCACATTATGCAGAACGGTGACCGCCTGGTTCTTCCGAAGTGATTGTATGGACTTAAAAGAGTATCTCAAACAGGTTGCCTTCAAGGTTGATTGTGAGGCTGACGAGTACAGCAAGGCAGTGGAAACCCGTCTCCGCGAGGCGGCATCCCATCTGTTAACCGCCGGCGGAAAGCGTCTCCGCCCGGCTATGGTCATGCTGGCGGCAGATGCGGTCCGCCCGGGAGCATCTGAGGATGTGGTCGAGGCGGCTCTTGCCTTAGAGTGGTTACACACATACACTCTTGTCCACGATGATATCATGGACGGCGATTCACTTCGCCGCGGTGAGCCGACCGTCCACACCGTATATGGTGAGCCGACCGCAATTCTTGCCGGCGATTGTCTCCATGCAGATGCCTTCGAGCACATCTGCCGTGTTAAGAACTGTGAGGACAAAGCAAAGCTCGTTGCAGTTCAGATGTTAGCCCACGCAAGCCATGAGCTCTGCGAAGGTCAGCAGGAGGATATCTCCTTTGAGGAACGTGATGATGTATCTGAAGCAGAGTACCTCGGCATGGTCAGAAAGAAGACCGGTGTTCTCTATGCGGCGGCAGCAGGAATCGGTGCCGCTCTTGCCGGCGGAGATGGCCGCCAGATTGGCGCGATGTACACGCTTGGTTTAAACACGGGTATCGCTTTCCAGATTCAGGATGATATCATTGACCTGCTGACTCCTTCTGATGTTTCCGGAAAGAATCAGGCATCCGACCTCCGGGAAAACAAGCAGACCATTGTCGCAATCACTGCCCG
>JAGARL010000190.1 GCA_017622255.1 Methanocorpusculum sp. | reverse complement strand
CTGCATCCACATCGTCTACAAAGATAACTGCATGCGGAACACCGGTATTGACAGAGTGGACGGTCATTCCCTCAATATCTATTGAGTCTTCGAAAACCGGAGAGCCCATATTGATGGTGGCCATAAAGTCTCCGTCCCGGTCGTAATCTCCTCTGACCGGAAGAACGCCTGCCAGAGTCTCAATCTTGAATGCTTTGGTCTTTGCGTATTTTTTATCTGCGGCATATTTTGCAAGACAGCGGATACCGTTTCCGCACATCTCAGCCTCGCTTCCGTCCGGCTGGAACAGCGTCATCTTCACATCGGCTTCTGCAGACGGACCGATGAAAAGAATACCGTCTGCACCGATTCCAAAGCGTCTGTCGCAGTATGCGGCCGCAAACCCTGCCTTCATATCATCCGGAATAACAACACCGTTCATTTCATCAATCAGAACGAAATCGTTTCCGTTTCCGTGAAGCTTGGTAAATGATATTGACATGAGGATATGGTATGCTGTAAAAGATTATAGGGCTGTTGAATGAATGGTGCAAAAAAAGGGAAGTTATCTGGTCTGCAGTGCGACACTGCTGTCTAAGAGAACTTCCTGCGGCTGATGTTTCAGACTCACCGCGGCACAGGCACCGATAATGCCCCGGCCGCCGAAAATCTGAACTCCGCAGGCATCTGCGGTCTTTTTTACCGTCTCTAACGAGACGCGGGTTTTTCGAATCTCTGCTGCCAGTTCCTCCATTTCCTTCGGCACAAAGATTCCGCGAAGAACCGCAACGCCCCATTCCTCGGAGACGCTTTCATCCTCTACAAAGCGGCAGACCTTCTGCATCAGCCCGGGAAATGCCTCGGGAGTTACGGCGAGCTCTAAGAAACTGCAGGAGTTACCAGCCGTCATTTCCTCGATTTCCTGCGAGAGAACAGCTACCTGATGCCGGATAGCAATTGCATCTCCTGACTCTGTCAGGTATTTCATCAGCGCATGCGTTAAGGCAAAGGTCGCCCCTCCGCAGCCCTTTCTGTCCGTATCATCCACTCCGACAGTTACCGGAATCAGAGCGCGGGTTCGAACCTGCCCGGTAACTACCCCGTCTTTGGCGGAGACGGAAACGCCGGAGACGCCTTTGGCGGCTCCCATCATAGAGGAAAGCGAGTAGGCAGGGCCGCCCTTGACGGACTGAATCGTCTGGACAACTTCTTCTCCCTCCAGTTCTACAGAGTGGAGGCCGACTGCGGCCCGCTCAAGATGCAGAGGGGAGGCGCGGGAAAGAACTGCCCGTTCCCGAAACATCATCCCGTCGCGGGAAACAGCGATCGCGGCCCCGCCGGCATTTCGGTGATGGAACTCACAGAATCCGGCACAGCCGCTGGAAAGACATTCGTGGAAAATCTCCACATCGTCTCCGTCAACGGTAGTGAAAATCCGGCGGCAGGTGGACTTCGGCATCGCACTGCGGGAGGCGTAGCGTGCCGGACTTCTTCCGCGTTTTTCCTCCTTGACAAAAATACAGCCTTCCTGAAGTAACCGGTTTACCCAGTCCTGTGCAGTAGACCGCGGGACATCGGCTTCCTCTGCGATGTCTGCGGTCGTAAAATAGCCGGATTCGAATGTTTTCCGGCGCATCGCCTGGATAAACACACTGCGGCGGTGGAGAACACCGCCGCGTTTTTCCTTAGAAACCATATTTGTCGTGGATGTAGAGTAAATCGGAGAGAATTGCAGAGGCAGTCTCGACAGAACCGGCTCCGCGGCCAATGAAGGTGACGTCGCCTGCGTATTCCGTCTCGACGGTTACTGCGTTTAAGGTCTCGGAAAGAACCAGCGGGTCGTCTTCGGGGAGAAGACGCGGGGAGACTTCCAGGTCCTTCTTTTCCGGGTAGAGGGAAGCGATTAAGCGGATGGTCTGTCCGGTGGACTGAGCCATACGGATTGCCTCCGGGGTTAAGCGGTCGATACCCGTACGCTGTACATCCTTTAAGGTCACGTTCATGCCGAGCACGGTGTTTGCGAGGATGACAAGTTTGATTGCGGCGTCCGTTCCGTTTACATCATAGGTCGGGTCTGCTTCCGCATAGCCTAAGTCGCGGGCTTCTGCTAATGCCTGCACATAGGTGAGTCCCTCCTCCTCCATTCTGGATAAGATGTAGTTGCAGGTTCCGTTTAAGACACCAAAAAGAGCCTTGACCTTGTTTCCGGCAAGACCGTTTCTGATACCGTTGATAATCGGCACTGCTCCTGCAACCGTTCCTTCGAAGCGGAGGGCAACACCGTTCTCTTCTGCGAGTGATTCGAGTTCGCGGTAGTAGAGGGAGATTGGGCCCTTGTTGGAGGTGACCACGTGTCTGCCGCGGGATAAGGCGATTTTGATGGTGGAAAGAGCCGGCTCTCCGGTCTCTGCGTTGGTCGGAGTTACTTCGACTAACACATCATAGTCCACTTCTGCGGCGATACGGAATGCCGTCCAGTCCGGCGTTCCAATGCGTCCTGTCTCCTTCTTTCCCTGAAGCAGGCGGTCGATGTCAAGGCCGTCCGGATTTACGGCTCCGCTCTTTGAGTCAGCGGCGGCAACAATCTTGAAGCGCGGGTCGTTCTTTACCACATGGGCAACGCCGCGGCCGACGGAACCCAGTCCGATTAATGCGAGTTTCATTATAAGCGTCCTCCCAGTTCATCCACAATCATGAGCTGTTTTTCGGCGGCGATTGCCTCAAGCTGTTCGATTGCATTGTCCATCTCTGCCTCGGTGACTGCTTTGATGGTGAGCTTTGCAGTGGACGGCTCATCCATGGTCGGCATAATCATATGCAGTTCGGTGACTTCGGTGATATCTTTCTTATCGATTCTGTTGATGGTGTCGGTTAAGTCTGTGTGAAGAATGTGTCCGATTAAGATGAAGGTCTTGGTACACATCAGGCGTTCGATTCCGACACGGGAAATCATGATGCCGTTTGCCCGCAGAGCATCCAGGAGTTTTGGAAGAATCGCTTCCTGGTGGGAGATGACGATATCGACAATTAAGTCAGATCCCGGGTCGTCCTCATCTCTCTGGTGGGAGATAGTAATAATATTGGCACCGCTTTCTGAGATTGGTTTGATTGCGGCAAGAAGTTCTCCCGGCTTGTCTTTCAGCTGGAGTTTCAGTGTCGTTCGAATATATTTCTGCACAGTTTTCACTCGCGACATGTATGGGTTATATATTTGGCAGTGAAACTATAACTAATCTTTTGAGTGGTGTATGCATTTATTCTGCTGTGGTGATACAGGCAGGGTAACTATTTTTGTCACTCGTCCTTTCCGTTGAGAAACCACCATTTTCCACCCAATGGAAGTATACAAGAGAACACATTAATTACCTATCCTGACAAACCTTTACAGTACTAGCTGATTCTTCGGCTATTCTCATGAGAGTATATTTATGCTGGAACAACTGCCTTACATTGCAGCCGCAACCGTCATATGTCTGGTTCTATTTGTTGTAATCGACATAATCTGGAAGCTTCCGAAAAAAGGAGGCGTCAGCGGAGCGGAAGCAATTGCAAATGATATCGAAGCATCCGGCGGCAGCAAACACGGAGGGTACATGATAGGCAACATCATAACCTCTCCGGATGCCTCAGCCGGAACGCTTCTTGCCGCGTGCGGATTCTTCATTTACGGCGTAATCGGCGCGGTTGCCGCAGCGGTCCTTGTCTTCATTGGTGCCAGAATCTGTGCTGACAAAGGATATGCAGGACTTACCGGAGCTCTTGCAGCGACAGCCGTAATCTGGGCATGTACAACATTCCTCGGATTTGCCCCTGAAACCTTCATCGCCGGAATCGTACTCGCAATACTGATTGTAGAAGGACTTTCCTTAAAGCTCTCCTCGAAAATCATTGGAAAACTCTGGGGGAAAAGAACATGATTGTTGAAACAATTTGTGCTCTTGCAGCCGTTTATGCGGTAATCCGCATCATTTTCGAAAAGAGTACCTTAAAGAAGCTTGCATACTTAAACGTCCTGGGTTTTGCAGTAGCCGGAGCCATCGTACTTCTTCTCCCGCATCCGATTACTATTGGAGCGGCCGTTGCATACTTTGTCGGGGCAACACTCGAATCAAACGCCATTGCAAGCACTCTTGCTGTCGGAGGTGAGGAATAATGGATATCTTAACCCTCATGGCTGCCTTCTTAATCCTTGTCGGAGGGATAGCAGCTCTCATCTCCAAATCAGCATTCAACAAACTAATCCTGCTTGGCGTTTTAACAGCCGGAGCTGTAATGCTCTTTGTAAAAGACGGCTTCTTAGACGCGGCAATTGCGGTATCTCTTCTGATGCCGGTTGGAACACTCTTCGTCCTCTTCTTACTGGGAAAGAAGAAGGAGGTAATCCATGATTGAGTTTATCTTAGGCTGTATCCTCTTAATCGCCGGTGCACTGTTTACCGCATTCCCGCGGGACAGACGATACATCACCCGGCTTATCAACTTAGAGGTTGCCGAGTTCGGTCTGGTCATGATTATGCTTTCCTTCAGTGAGGTCCTGGCACTTGTGACCTTCGTTGCCGTCAACGTGGTTTCCACCTTCATCTTCGTCCGTCTTATCGAAAAGAAGGAAGGAGGGGAGGCACAATGAGCTTCATTCAGAAAGTTGCAGGCTACCTGTCCAAAACAGACAACCTGCCCAAAGTCTATGCCCTGGCAGTCTGTCTTGTCGCAGTAATCGGAATTTGTATGATTCCTGCAATCTCCTATGATGCAGACCAGCTCTACCCAAAGAGCGTGGATATGGAAAGCCCGCTGTCCCCGTATGACAGAGGCGGTGTCCCGTTCGAAGAACCGGCAGAAATTGTTGCCCAGTATCCGGAAAACTCGCCTGCCATTGGATGGGTTACAGCATACTTAACCCCTGCATCCCAGTGGATGGCAGATAATACCT
>JAGARL010000189.1 GCA_017622255.1 Methanocorpusculum sp. | reverse complement strand
GGGGAGATACCACAAAATTAAATGCAGCTCTAATGTCCTATGATGAACAACACTAATGTAGACAATGCAAAAAATGAATGTAAGTCACTTAACCTGCTGACACTAGTAATTCCCACACACAACAGAAATTATTATTTATCACGATGTTTGCACTATCATGCGCAGTATCCATATGGTGAAATAATTGTTGCAGATTCATCTGATGAAAACAAGAGACAGAAAAATGAGAACATTATCCAAGAAATAGCATTAGTCTATAATAGGAAAATAAGGCATATAACATACAATCATAAACCTGGTAAGTATGGAGATGGATTTTTCTGGAAGTGGGGAGATGGAATACAGAATGCAAATACGAAATACTCACAAATCTGTACAGACAAAGAATTTAGCATTCCATTAACTCAATGTAAATGTATTGAATTTCTTGAGGAGAATCCTGAATTTAGTACATGTGAAGGCGATTATTATTACATTGAAAAACATAACCCAAAAAAATATACTAAGCGAAATATGTATCCCACGCAGGTTTCTCTTCTTGAATCTGATGCGGTCAATCGATTAAATGCAGCATCAAAAGGGAAGAATATCTCCAGTAACTTAATGGGAGTAAGAAGAACAAGCATTCACAAGTCAATATACAACACACTTGAAAGCTGTGGCATAAATGATATTAGATTTAGTGAATTTACAATTGAGTTCCTCACAATTACTTGGGGAAAGACGATGCATATTAATTCACCATATTGTTATCGAGATATTTCAAATCTGGTAAATAATACCAAATTTAAGAAAACAGAATCAAGTTCGCTTCAACACCCATATCTTGATGATTACATAAAAGATGGAGTATACAACTCATATTTTGAAAGATTCGTAAACTGTCTTGCCCCAGAAATCGTAGAAAATAGCTCACTCAGTTTATCAGATGCAGAATCATTCGTTAGGACTGAACTTCCGAAGATTATCAAAATGAGAGGATTCTATGGAAACACAAAATTCACTCAGGATCCATTATGGTATATATGGCGACACTCCCCCACAATTGTGAAATCACTTGGAAGTTATTTTGTATCAAAGAAGTACCTTGACTACTCAAAGATATCAACATCAACTGAAAGATACATTGTTGATATCATTGAAAAGACAAAACACCTCCATGCATCGGATAGCCCTGTTGAGCAGATAGAATTACTCTAAGATAAGAGAGAATTAAACCAACCCCCACCTCTCCCGCATCTCTTCCACCCCACTAACAACCTCCGAAACATCAAACACCCACCCCAATCCTCCATCAAACACCCCGGCATCCTCAATTACGCGCCCCTCGAAATCGCATACCAGACTCCGTCCCGGATAATCAACCCCGCAAACCGAATCATACCCGATACAGTTACACCCAATCACATATCCTCGATTCTCCAGTGCCCGCGCACGAAGCAGAAGTTCCCAGTCCGCAACGCGTGCCGCAGGCCAGGCTGCCTGCACAATCACACAGTGCGCACCCATCTTCAGATACTCGCGGAACAGCTCCGGAAACCGCAGGTCAAAACAAACCGCACAACCGAACTTCATCCCGCCGTATTCAAAGCAGACAGCATCACTTCCAGCGGAGAAGGCTGCATCCTCACCTCCCGGCGTAAACAAATGTGTCTTCGCATACTCTGCAAGCACCTCTCCCTCCGGAGATACGACAAGCATCACATTCTGCGGCTTGGCATCTTCTCCAGGACGCTGATAGGAACCAACAATGCAGGTATGATACTCCTTCGCCAGAGAAATCCAGCGGGCCTTCACAGCCTCCGCATCTGCGGCAGAAACTGACGGGCGCCAGCCGGTTGCATACTGCTCGCAGAAAATAACCATATCTGCATCGGCTGATGCAAGATACTCTTCAGCTCTTGCAAACGCCGTATCAATATCCTCATACACCTGACTTATCTGGGCACAGCAGATTCGCATACTCTTATTCTGTGCTGCTGGGATAAATACCTTAAGAGATTAAAAAAAAGGATTTTTACTCCTTCTTGTGGCTGTGGAGTTTTTCTGCTGCTGCACAGGATGCCTTCTCTGCAATTGCCTTGGACTTGTTGGAGACTGCACCAATCCAGACGGTGAAAAGGACTGCGAGAACTGTTACAAAGACTGCATAGCCGAGCATTGCCGGAATCGTACTCTGCTCACCGAAGATTTCTGCAAAGATTGCCTGGATTGCACCGTTCCATGCAAGAGCGGCAACAAGACCGAAAGCTGCAGTAATTAATGCTGCAAGCTTGTCAATAACATCTACTGAAAGTGCCATACTGATACATTGGCGAAGAAACTATTTAAATGTAAACGGCTGAATGCAAAAAAAGAGAGTTATTCCTGCTTCGCACCGGAAACACCGGGGATGGCAAGCTTCTTCTCAAGCTTGTTCAGAGCAATGGTTGCGAAGGACACCAGAATCAGATAGAAGATACCAACCGCCGCGAATGCCTCAAAGTAGGCGAAGTATTTTGTCGCGATAATTTTTGCTGCTCCGGTCATTTCGATAACCGTTACCACATAGGCAAGAGATGAGTACTTGATGAGGTAAATGAACTCGTTGGAGACGCCCGGGAGTGCACGGCGGAATGCCTGCGGGATTACCACATGGATGATTGCCTGAATCTTGGTCATACCAAGTGAGCGTGCGGCAAGCATCTGTCCCCCCTTAATCGACTGAAGACCGCCGCGTAAATACTCGGAGTTGTATGCCGAGTTACACAATATGAAACCGAACAGCGCCGAAAGATACGAACCAAGCACGATTCCAATTGACGGCAGACCAAAGTACAGCAGGAACAGAAGCACCAGAAGCGGACATCCTCTAAAGAAGATGACATAGAGCTTCGCTAATGCCCTAACAGGCTTTGGACCATAGACACGGCAGACGGCAATCAGGAATCCCAGAAGGAAACCAAAGGGTGCAGTCAGCGCCACCAGCTGGAGGGTTACCCACAGACCGTCAACTAACGCCGGAAGCAGAATGTCAGTCCAGAAGGGAATCTGGTCGATGAGATACTGTACAATATCCATGTTACTCTTCGGTATATGCACCCATGAATGCTCTCATGCGTTCAAAGGACGGGCTGGTCGGGATGTCCTCCGGCTTTCCGCGTTCGATGATCTCTCCCTTTTCCATTAAGAGAATCTCGGAGGCAAAGGAGGTTGCAAATTTCATCTCGTGGGTTACCACAAGACAGGTCATACCCTGTGCGGCAAGCTTTCGCATAACCTCCATTACTTCGCGCTTGAGTTCCGGATCAAGAGCAGAGGTCGGCTCATCAAAGAGCATGACCTCCGGGTCCATAGCTAAGGCGCGGGCAATAGAGACACGCTGTGCCTGACCGCCGGAAAGCTGTGCCGGATAGTGGTCTGCCCAGTCGAGCATGCCGACACGCTCAAGCTCAAAGAGTGCCTTCTCGCGGGCTTCCTTCTTTCCCATCTTCTTGACTTTGAGAAGTGCCAGCTCGACATTGCGGACTGCCGTTAAGTGGTCGAAGAGGTTGAAGTTCTGGAAGACCATTCCCATCTTCTGCCGGTAGTCGTTGATTTTTCTTCCCGAGTTCGTGACCTCTTCACCGTTTAAGTACACCGAACCGCCGTCCGGTTCGGTTAAGAGGTTGATACAGCGAAGAAGCGTGGACTTTCCGGTACCGGAAGGTCCAATAAAGACCTTCTTTTCTCCCGGATAGACATCAAAGGAGACACCCTTTAAGACCTCGAGGTCACCGTAGGTCTTGGTCAGATTTTCCACGCGGAGAATCGGTTCGGTCATGCCTCGCCTCCTTCCGGTCCAAGTCCCGGAATGTGCGTTTTCTTTTCAATAAGCTGGATAAGCATCATACCACCGTAGTTGAGCAGGATAAACATCAGTGCACAGGACAGATAGAGGAGCATCGGCTCTCCGGTTCTGGAGATGACCTGTGCGGTTCTGGTTAAGAGTTCGGCAACACCGATTACATAGGCCACCGAAGAGTCGGTTAATAAAACCGGATATTCATTTGACCATCCCGGAAGCGAGAGACGCAGGGTCTGCGGAAGGATGATGGAGCGGATTGCCTGCCATTTGGTCATGCCAAGAGAACGGGCGGCAAGCATCTGTCCCGAGGCAATCGATTCAATTGCTCCGCGGAAAATCTGCGACTGATATGCAGCGCTTCGCATTCCAAGAACGGTTACCGCGACAAAGAATGCGGGAAGGTCAAGCCCCATGAAGGGGAACAAAGCAAAGTAGAACAGGAAGAGTAAGACGATGTTCGGGAGACCGCGGAAGAACCAGACGTAAATCCCGACAAGTTTTTTGATAACCTTTGGACCGTATACCTGCCCTAAAGTCAGCACTATTCCGCAGACGAAGCCGATGAAGAGAGACAGAGCTACCAGAAGAAGGGTTACGAGTACGCCTTCGAGCAGATATCCTGCCGAGTTTGTCAGTGCGGAAATATCAACCATGAGAAAATCCTGTTGTTCTGCCATTATTATT
Organism: Methanocorpusculum sp.; assembly: GCA_017622255.1. Lineage (GTDB taxonomy): Archaea > Halobacteriota > Methanomicrobia > Methanomicrobiales > Methanocorpusculaceae > Methanocorpusculum. The sequence goes on along the minus strand of JAGARL010000189.1, from coordinate 5,071 downwards.
GGCAGTCATAGGTCAAAAAAGTGTATGGGTTATGCCGCTTTGCAGACGTCATTTTCCACAAGAATCATGCCGGATGCGCATGCGGCATCAACTCCTGCTTCAACGCGCTGTTTTACTGCGGCGGTTGCTTTGAATCCAAGGCTTGCGGCAGTCTGTTTTACCAGGTCAGCCATGGGCGTTGAAAACTGTTTTTCGAGGATGATTTTTGCGGCAAGGGCAATCTCGCCTAAGGAGACATCTGCAGCAGACCACTTGCCTTCGCGGATGCGGGCAGTAAGCTCTCCGCCGGAGATTGCGTAGAACTTTTCTGCATCGCAGATGAGGGTGCCTTCGGTAACAGAAGCATCCGCAAGGTTTGCAATGCGTTCTTTGATGCCTGCAGTCATGCGGGGCACGCGTCCTAACTCTTTGATGCGGGCAATCAGCTGTGCTTCGGAGATTGGCCCTTCTGCCCGGACAATTTCCACAATGGCTGTCTGGAGGATGGAATCCTGCACAGAGGCAAACTGGTTGTAGCTCTGGAGAACACAGGCGTCACAGACGGCATACGGCACAAAACCTCCGGATGAGGAGGTCGGCTCTGCGGACTTTGCCTCTCCCACCGGATCTTCTGCCGGTTCTTCTTCCTCGACTGTTTCAGGGATAATTTCCGGCAGCGGTTCGACGGAGAGTTTCAGCGGCTCTTTCTTTGCGGCTTCTTCGAGGAAGTCTAAGAGCACTTTGGTGCAGGATGCAGGATGCTGGAACCATTCGGGAGACCAGATGCGGATAAGATTCCAGCCAAGCCCTTCCAAAACCTGTCCGCGGAGACGGTCGCGGTCGCGTGCGTCTGCGGCAGACCAGTAGAACGGTCCGTCGCAGAGAATACCTGCCATGTAAACGCCTTCCGTTTCCGGATGGAGAACTGCCAGGTCGATTCTGAATCCTGCACAACCGACATTTCTAGCAACCGCATAGCCTTTGTCTTCGAGCATGCGGGCAACGGTCTCTGGGAAGAGGTCTGCAACATCAGAACTGATGTCCTCGCCTGCGGCGAGCGGTGCCGCATTTCTGGTCTCTGCATAGGTCAGGAATGCGGAAAGAGCCGCAACACCGTCCGGCGTGTCAGATTCGACCGGTAAGTCATAGCCTCTGAAGTTTGCAAAGACCACACAGCGCTCGCGGGCACGCGTGATTAAGACATTTAAGCGGCGCTCGCCGCCGGTCTGGTTGAGCGGACCGAAGTTTCGGGAAAGCCGGTGGTTTTCGTCAAATCCGTAGCCGATGGAGATAAGCATGGTGTCACGCTCATCACCCTGCACAGTTTCCAGATTCTTGACGAAGAAGTGTTCGCCGTTTTCAGGGCGCATGGCTGCTTCCACATCCGGATTGTCGCGGAGGAGAATGTCCACTTCGCGGCGAATCAGCTCCTGCTGACGGGTGGAGAAGGTAGCAACGCCTAACGTTTTGTTTGGGAATCTGCGGTAGTAGTCAAGGACAGCCTCGGCAACCGCCTTTGCCTCGCCGCGGTTGACGCCTGCCTTTCCGCGTTCGTAAACCGTATCCGGGAGATGGACAAGCGAGAGACCTAAGTCGTCGGTGTCGTGCATTGGAGACGGGAAGACCTGCAGCGTTCCGTCATAGAACTCCGCGTTGGAGACGGCAATCAAAGACTCATGCCGCGAGCGGTAGTGCCAGCGAAGCCGTTTGGTAACAAACGACTGCTTGCAGACATGCAGCAGGCTTTCCATATCGGTGATGCCTGCGGTACTTTCCTCCTCCTCATCGTCTTCTGCGCCGCCAATCTGGTCGAAGAAAGTGGTCGGCGGAAGCTGACGGGAATCTCCCATAACGACTAACTGCCGTCCGCGCATCAGTGCTCCTAAGGCATCCTCCGGCTTGACCTGACTTGCCTCATCGAAGATGATGATATCAAACATCACCGACCGCGGGTCTAAGTACTGTGCAACAGATAAGGGACTCATCATAAAGCACGGCTTAATCTTCTGGATAAGTGAACCCGACTTGGTCATCAGAGAGCGAATCGACATGTGGCCGCGTTTTCTGTTGAACTCGCCGGTTAAGACTCCCATCTCCGACTCGCGGGATGCTCCGGTGAAGAGTTCCGGAATATTTCCGTCCAGAATCTGCACGAGCCGTTTTGCATTAGATGCAACCTGCTGGCGGTCGAACTCTTTGAACGCCGCAATTTTTTGCTCATGCGGCATCTGCGAGAAGTGGGCAAGGATTGGGCGCTGCTGGTATGCCTCTTTGAGGAGTGCATCGGCATAGCCGGTTAAGAATGCCGGAATCAGTGCGTCATGGTCAATCTTGTCCGTCATGATGAGCGGGAGAACCGGTGCTGCCGCAGTTCCTGCACAGACTTCGGCGTATGCGAGGAACTTGCTCCACTCCTCAATCCGGTCAATGTCCGTAATCCAGATATCAGCCTGACGGCGCATCTGGCCAAAGGTGACTTCATCGGAAATCTCATCAATGCCGAGCCGTGCATACAGCATCGCGGACTGTTCGCTGTGGGCTTTTGCCGCGGCCTCGAGTTCTGTGAAGAGCTCAGCCATGACCTCCGGGTTCAGACTGCCTTCGGCGATACGCGAGACGGTCTTTTCCGTGATGAGTCCTTCGGACACCATCGTGCGGACTGCTGTTACCCACTGGTGGTAAGCACGAAGCACTGCGGCATCCGTTTCCTCACCGTTCCAGACCGGCTCAAAGAGCGAGCGGTAACTGCGTTCCTCGGAAAGCCAGCCGTCTCTGTCCGTCAGATAGTTTCTTGCCTCCTTCAAATCGGAAAGAATCACGGAATCGGTTGGAAGCGAGCCGCCGTAGTAGCCGCGCAGTTCCTCTTTGAGGCGCTTGAAGTCTCCGGAGAAGAGTTTGCTGATGACATTCTTCTCCGAGTACTTCATGAACTCGGAGTAGAGGCGGGCAGGGTTTCTGTCGAAAATCTCCGGCGTGAAGATTCCGAGAATCTTCTGGCGTGTCTCGGAGAGCTTCTTCATGCGGGAAATTAAACGGTCAACCGCTTCGGTGTTGTCCCATAAGCGGTTGGCTAAAATCTCCGGAGATGCGGTAAACTCCGAGGTGAGCGTGCGGCAGATTTCGAGCATCAGCGGAACATCCGTCTCGCTTCTTGGAATTGGAATCTCTGCCGCTTCGGATACTGAACGCATTGCACAGACCAGACGTTCGATTCCGTCGCGGTAGGATACAGCGGCATCATGGATTTCATCCCGGTCTGCGGGAAGAATCATACCTGGTCTGGTCTCTGCCCACGGATGCGTGGAGAGGTTTTCTCCGTCGCGAAGAATGGACGGGATGTAGGATTCGATATCCGCTAAGGCTGATACTGCCGCCTGATAATCCTCCGGCGTGATTGCTGACGCATTTTCAACTGCTACCTTCGGCAGGCGGAAGTTCTTTCTGCCCGGGCTGTTTTCGAACTCGTAGCGGTACTGTTCGCGAATGCCGAACAAGTCATACGGGGAAAAACCGCAGGCGCCAATCGGCTCACGCAGCTCACTGCAGTAGCCGGAAAGCTCCGTCTTCAGCGCTTCCATCTGGGTGTTGTCGCGGGAATCTACGGCAGGGGATGACGGATGCTGAATACAGCGTTCGAGTTCTCTGATGAACTCGACCTTCTTTGCCGTCTGGCTGTGGAGCTCTAAGCAGAAGCGCGAAAGTCCCGCACTGTCAAGCCTTCGCTTGACGACCTCTAATGCCGCCATCTTTTCGCTGACGAACAGAACCGTCTTGCCGGCAGACAGCATTTCGGCAATCATGTTTGCAATCGTCTGGCTCTTTCCGGTTCCCGGAGGACCTTCGACCACGAGGTTCTTTCCGGCTTTTGCTTCGCGGATGACCGCAAGCTGGGATGAGTCTGCATCAACGATGTTGAAGCAGTCGCCTGATGCTTCCGGCAGGTCTTCTGTTTCTGCCGGAGCTTCGGTCGGGTGGAAGATGGAGTCGATTAACGGATTGTCTTCGATTGCAAAGTCCTCTCCCCAGCTTGCCGGGTCGAGGTCTTTGAACATCACATACTTCTTGAAGCTGAAGAGGTCAAGCACAACCTCTGGACAAAGCGTCCAGCCCTTTTCTTTGATGATTTCCTCAACAGACGCAAAGAATGCGCTGACATCGGCGGCACTTTCCGGATGTCCTAAATCCGGCAGTTCGATTCCCTGCTCGGCAAACTTGGCGGAAAGCGATAAGGAGACAACAGGATCTTCGCCTGACCAGCGCAGGGTATAGTTTTCTTTGACTTTCTGCCGTTCCAGATCGACCGGCAGTAAGAGAAGCGGAGCTTTTAAGGGTTTGGCAGATTCGTTTTCCGTCCACTGGACAAAGCCGACGGCAAGATAGAGCGTTGGGTATCCCTGCTCTTCAAAGACAGTCCGGCTCTTGTTCTGGAGGCTGTAGAGTTTCTTTCTCAGCTCAATATCGGTATAGGGAGTATCTAAGACAAGGTCGGTGTGCTTTGCGCTTTTGGAGAAGATCGGGTATTTCCAGATGTTCTTTTCTTCGGGAGCAGAGGAGGTATCCTTTTCTCCCGGCTGGAACTTCATGCCTTTCTCGTCCAAGACAAGGGATTGGTATATCTCGGATAAGCGGGATTCGACAATCTCTATTGACCTCGCGGCAGAGGGTTTATAGTTTAGGAGATTATTTCGAAGAGTCAGGTCGAGCAGGCGGTTTCGCAGTTCTTCCAGATCTGATGGGCCTGTTGTCATTGTGTAGTATATGGGGGTTTGGAGCATTAGATTCTTTTGGCTCTTTTACTCTCCGGTATCACTGTGTTTATCCCTCCTCCCTGCCAATATATACTCATGAAGTTTTCACGGGAAATCGAACTTCGCGGTCACATCGTTGACTCAGGAATCTTAGCCAAAGTAATGGACTTGGTCGTCGAATACAACGGCGACTTCGACACCGAAGAGTTCAGTCTCGGCAGACAAAAGACCGACCCGAGTTACGCAAAGATGAAAATCGGAGCCGCATCCGAAGAGCAGTTAAATCAGCTCATCAGCGAGCTGCGCCGTGTCGGAGCTCTTGTTATCGGTGAAGAAGAGGTCTC